>NYXD01000082.1 GCA_002685435.1 Cryomorphaceae bacterium
ATTTTTGCGCAAGCAATCATGTTCATCCCAATCACTGTGCTACAGTACAGCGGAGCTGAAGGCGATAGTGTAAGCTGGTTAATTACGGTATTTGGAAATATTCAAGGCTTGTGGTACAATGTAGCTTTCGCCGTATTGATCATTGTCTTCACCTATTTCTATACCGCGATTCAAGTAAATACAAATTCTATCGCAGATGATTTGAAGCGTAATGGAGGATTTGTTCCAGGGATTAAGCCGGGTGCGCCAACTGCTGAATTTCTAGATACTGTCTTAAGTAGAATAACGTTCCCAGGTTCGTTATTGCTCGCTTTAGTTGCAATCTTACCAGCAGTTGCAATGACTGTAGGCTTGAATACGCAATGGGCCTACTTCTATGGAGGTACTTCATTGCTCATTACAGTTGGTGTTATTCTAGATACATTACAGCAGATCGAAAGCTATTTGTTAAATAGACATTACGATGGTTTAATGAAGACTGGAAAGTTGAGAGGTAGAAACACACAAAGCACGTTTAGTTAATATGGCGAAGCAAAGCGCAATAGAGCAAGACGGAACGGTAACAGAAGCATTGTCTAATGCAATGTTTCGTGTGGAGTTGGAGAATGGTCACGTTGTGACAGCGCATATTTCAGGTAAAATGAGAATGCACTACATCAAACTACTACCGGGTGATAAAGTAAAACTAGAAATGAGCCCATACGATTTGTCAAAGGCTCGTATAACGTACAGATACTAGAGAAATGAAAGTAAGAGCATCAGTAAAAAAGCGTAGCGTGGACTGTAAGATTGTTCGCCGTAAAGGACGCTTATATGTAATTAACAAGAAGAACCCCAAGTTCAAGCAACGTCAGGGTTAACCAATAATAGAAGAAAAAGACTATGGCAAGGATTGCAGGTGTAGACTTACCCAGAACCAAACGTGGTGTTATTGGCCTGACTTATATCTACGGAGTTGGCTTAAGCCGCTCTCAAGAGATTTTGGACAAGGCAGGTGTAAGTGAAGATGTAAAAGTTCAGGATTGGACGGACGAGCAGTTAACAGCTATTCGTGGCGTAATTTCTGACGAGTACAGAGTAGAAGGTGAATTGCGTTCAGAGGTTCAGTTGAACATCAAGCGTATGATGGACATAGGTTGTAACCGTGGTATCCGTCACCGTTTGGGACTTCCACTACGCGGACAGCGTACGAAGAACAATTCACGTACTAGAAAGGGTAAGAGAAAAACGGTTGCTAACAAGAAGAAAGCGACTAAATAATAGTTAGTTATGGCTAAGAAACAGACTAAACAGACAAAGAAGCGTAAAGTGCGTATCGACGCTGTCGGTGAAGCGCACATTGGATCTTCTTTTAACAACATCATTATCTCGTTGACGAACAATCAAGGGCAAGTAATCTCTTGGTCGTCTGCCGGTAAGATGGGCTTCCGTGGTTCAAAAAAGAACACTCCTTACGCTGCTCAGATGGCAGCAGAAGATTGTGGTCGTGTAGCATTGGAAGCAGGACTTAAAAAAGTGAAGGCTTACGTCAAAGGTCCAGGTAATGGACGTGAGAGTGCGATTCGTTCGCTCCACAACTTAGGAATAGAGGTTATCGAAATCATCGATATCACTCCAACTCCTCACAACGGTTGTCGTGCACCTAAGAAACGTCGCGTTTAATAATTAGAGAAGAACAGTATTATGGCAAGATATAGAGGACCAAAAACAAAGATCGCTCGCCGTATGGGTGAGCCAATCTTTGGCCCAGATAGCTCTTTCGAAAAGCGTAAGTACCCTCCAGGTCAGCACGGGAATACCCGTCGTCGCGGTAAGAAAAGCGAATATTCAGTATAGTTGCAAGAAAAGCAAAAAGCGAAATACACCTACGGTATATTAGAGCGTCAGTTTGCTCGTATGTTTAACAAAGCTTCACGTAGTAAAGGCAAAACAGGTGATGTATTGCTTCAACTTTGTGAGGGTCGCTTAGACAACGTTGTATTCCGTTTAGGATTAGGTAAAACTCGCGATGGCGCCCGTCAGCTCGTAGGTCACCGTCACATTACAGTGAACGGTCAGATCGTTAACATTCCATCAATGAATGTTACTCCAGGCGATGTAATTGGAGTTCGTGAGAAGTCTAAATCTTTGGTAGTAATTGCTGAAGCATTAGCTAGCCGTGGAACTGAGTACCCATGGTTGGAATGGAATGAAAGTAAAATGGAAGGTACCTTCTTAAGTGTACCTTCACGCGATGCAATCCCTGAGAATATCAAGGAGCAACTCATCGTCGAATTGTACTCTAAATAATAATCACCTTATACTCTCTTATATGGCTATCCTTAATTTCCAGAAGCCCGAAAAAGTAATAATGAACGCTTCCACTGACTTCAGTGGTCAGTTCGAGTTTAGACCTTTGGAGCCTGGTTACGGTCTTACCGTCGGTAATGCACTGCGCAGAGTTTTACTTTCCGGTCTTGAAGGTTTTGCCTTGACTTCATTGAGAATTGAAGGTGTTGACCACGAGTTCACAACCATTCAAGGTGTTGTTGAAGATGTCACTGAGATCGTTCTCAATTTGAAACAAGTACGTTTCAAGCAACAGATAGAAGCTCAGGATACTGAAACAGTGAAGTTCACAATCAGCGGTAAAGAACAGTTAGTTGCTGGCGATTTCGCATCGCATATCAGTGCTTTCCAAGTATTAAACCCAGATCACGTTATCTGTAACATGGATCCAAGCGTTAGCTTGACTATGGAAATGGTAATTGAGAAAGGGCGCGGATATGTTGGAGCTGAAATGAACAAGAAAGCAGATGCTCCAATAGGAACAATTGCTTTAGACAGCATTTACACACCGATCAAGAACGTTAAGTATTCAGTGGAAAACTACCGTGTTGAGCAAAAGACCGATTACGAAAAATTGGTTTTTGAGATCGATACAGACGGTTCAATTCATCCAAAAGATGCACTGACAGAAGCGGCGAAAATTCTAATTCACCACTTCATGTTGTTCAGTGATGAGCGCATCAGTTTAGAAGATGAAGAGTCTTCAGAGACTGAGAGCTACGATGAAGAAGCATTGCACATGCGTCAGTTGCTAAAAACAAAACTTCATGATATGGACTTGAGTGTCCGTGCTTTGAACTGTTTGAAGGCAGCAGAGGTAGATACATTGGGTGATTTAGTGACATTCTCTAAATCTGATTTAATGAAATTCCGCAACTTCGGTAAGAAGTCTCTTACTGAACTAGAGGAGTTAGTTGAAAGTAAAAACTTGAGCTTCGGGATGGATATCTCAAAATATAAGCTCGATAAAGAATAAGCATGAGACACGGTAAGAAATTTAACCACCTCGGTAGAAAAACTGCGCACAGAAAAGCGATGTTAAGTAACATGGCGGGTTCATTAATTGAGCACAAACGTGTAATGACAACAGTGCAAAAAGCAAAAGCTTTGCGCAAGGTAATTGAGCCTTTAGTAACTCGTTCAAAAGAGAATACTACGCACAATCGTCGTATTGCTTTTGCAGTATTGCGTCAGAAAGAAGTGGTAACTGAATTATTCAATGTAGTGGGTCCTAAGGTCGGTGATCGTCCAGGTGGATATACTCGTATCATCAAAACAGGAAACCGCCAAGGTGATAATGCAGAGATGTGTATGATTGAATTAGTAGACTTCAATGACATGTACGGGAAAGACGAGAAGAAGAAGACTACTCGTCGTAGCCGTCGTGCGAAAACTGAAACTGCGCCTGTAGTTGAGGAAGCGGCACCAGTAGCTGAAGCACCTGCAGCAGTAGAAGAATCAAAAGAAGAATCTGCTGAATAACAAAGAATTAATGCACCAAATCGGTCATTGTTAAGTAATTTCGAGGGGAAATTAGGTGCACGCCTGGTTTCCCCTTTTTTTTGAAGATAGCGACTCATGAAAGAATCAAACAAAAAAGCTGTTTTACTGCTGGAAGATGGTGCAGTGTTTTACGGTACTTCCACTGGTTTGGATGGTACTGCTTACGGAGAAATATGTTTTAATACTGGTATGACAGGGTATCAAGAGATCTTCACAGATCCTTCTTACTTCGGTCAGCTCATGGTAATGGCTACTTCTCACATTGGGAATTACGGTGTGAAGAATACAGAAGTTGAGAGTAAGCATATTCAGATTGCGGGATTAGTGACCAAAAATTTCAGTGAGGTTGCATCTAGAACCGGTAAGACAGACAGCTTGTATGGTTACTTCGAAAAAGAAGGTAAAGTCGCGATAAGAGATATTGACACTCGTGCGCTTGTTCGTCACATTCGTGATTCTGGGGCAATGAATGCTGTGATTTCCACAGAGATTCATGATGTCCAAGCCTTGAAACAAGAGTTAACGAAGTGCCCTTCCATGGAGGGTTTGGCTTTAGCACCAACCGTCAGTTGTACAGAGGCTTATGAGGTAGGTCCTTCCGATTCTACAATCAAAATAGCTGCCTTAGATTTAGGTATTAAAGAAAACATCATTCGTTGCATGACCGAACGAGGTGCGCGCGTAAAGGTTTTCCCTTGGAACACGAGCACTGAAGAAATGCTGGAATGGAGTCCTAATGGTTTGTTCTATTCGAACGGTCCTGGTGATCCTGCGGCTTCTCCGGAAGTTGTAGCAGAAGTTGCTAAGGGAATCGGCTCAGGACTACCTGTGTTTGGAATTTGTTTGGGACATCAGATGATAGCATTAGCGAGTGGATTATCAACTTTTAAAATGCACAATGGACACCGTGGAATAAATCACCCGGTGAAGAACATTGAGACCGGTAAAGGTGAAATCACATCGCAGAATCATGGCTTCGTTGTAAACATGGAGGATGTTGAAAAAGCCGAGAACGTCGCTTTGACGCACATTCACTTGAATGATCAAACCGTTGCAGGAATTAAGCGCACGGATGCGAATTGTTTCTCTGTGCAATTCCACCCTGAGGCGAGCCCAGGTCCACATGACAGTAGATACTTATTTGACGAATTCATAGAACGTATAAAGAACCACTAGTCCGCAAGGAACAAGAACTAACACTCTAAAAAGAAACAATATGTCTGTTATTACGCATATTCATGCAAGACAAATTCTGGATTCACGTGGTAATCCAACAGTTGAAGTTGATGTAATCACCTCTACCGGTGCAATGGGAAGAGCTGCGGTGCCCTCGGGTGCATCTACGGGGATTCACGAAGCAGTAGAATTGCGCGATGAGGATGCTAGCGTATACATGGGTAAAGGTGTATTACAAGCCGTTCAGAATGTAAATGATATCATCGCACCAGAATTGGAAGGGGAGATCGTTACCGAGCAAGCGGAGATTGATCAAATAATGATTGATTTAGACGGAACTGAGAATAAAGGAAAGCTAGGAGCAAATGCAATCTTAGCTGTTTCTTTGGCAGTTGCAAAGGCAGCAGCAGAAAGTACGGGTCAATCCTTGTACCGCTACATAGGTGGCGTTAACGCGAGAACGTTGCCCGTTCCTATGATGAACATCTTAAACGGTGGTTCACACGCGGACAATTCAATCGACTTTCAAGAGTTCATGGTAATGCCTTTTGGTGCTGAATCATTCAGTCAAGCATTGCGTATGGGTACTGAGGTATTCCATAATTTGAAGAAAGTACTAAAGAGTAAAGGTTACTCGACGAACGTAGGTGATGAAGGTGGTTTTGCGCCATCAATTGGCTCAAACGAAGAGGCACTAGAAATTATTTTAGAAAGCATTGAGAAAGCAGGTTACAAGCCAGGTCAAGATATCTGGATTGCAATGGATGCTGCGGCTTCTGAATTTTATAATGAAGAAAAAGGCACCTACGTATTCCACAAGAGTGACGGTCGTGAACTTACTTCTGATGAGATGGTCGATTACTGGGCAAACTGGATTGAAAAATATCCAATTGCGTCAATCGAGGATGGCCTTCATGAAGANGATTGGGCCGGATGGGCTAAACTTCATGCGAAGATTGGAGATAAGGTCCAATTGGTAGGTGACGATTTATTTGTAACTAACGAGAAGCGCGTTGCACGAGGTGTTGAAGAAGGGAGTGCGAATTCGGTTTTGATTAAAGTAAACCAAATCGGTACACTTACAGAGACCATCAATACTGTAACGCTTGCAAACCGTCATATGATGACCGCAGTGATGTCGCACAGATCGGGTGAGACAGAAGATTCAACAATCGCAGACTTAGCCGTAGCTTTGAATACTGGTCAGATTAAAACGGGNTCTGCATCTCGTTCAGACCGTATGGCGAAATACAATCAACTATTGAGAATCGAGGAGGAGCTAGGAGAAAACGCAGTTTTCCCAGGTAAAAACTTCAGATTTATCAGCTAATAATTCAGGAAAACCTATCTATCATGGAAAAAATTAAAGAACAGTTCAGAGACATCTTTCCGGACATNGTAGCNGATACCAAGGCTTTTCTAAAAGCCAATGGTGATAAGACNATCGGTGAGATAAAGGTAAGTCAGCTCTACGGNGGTATGCGCGGTATGCCNGCGCTCATTTGCGAGACNTCGAAATTGGATCCTGANGAAGGTATNCGCTTCCGTGGCTACAGNATTCCTGAACTTCAAGAGAAACTTCCTAAGTATCCTGGTGGCGANCAGCCTTTGCCNGAAGGANTGTTTCATTTGATGTTAATGAATGAAGTNCCNNCTGAGGCAGAAGCACGCCGCTTGAGTAACAACTGGGTNCGTCGTAATAACGTTCCGGTNCATGTNTTCAAAGCNATTGACGCNCTNCCAACCCGCACNCANCCNATGACACAGTTTACTGTAGCTATNATGGCAATGCGNACGGANAGNGAATTTGCNAAGGCATACAGTCGCGGNGTACATAAAAGNGAATACTGGGATGCGACTTACGAAGATTCAATGAATCTTATTGCTCGTTTACCACGTGTTGCTGCATACATCTACCGTCGTATGTACCATAATGATCAGCATATTGAACCAGATCCGAGCTTAGACTGGTCAGGTAACTTCGCACACATGTTGGGCTTTGATAATGATGAGTTCAAAGAATTGATGCGTTTGTACATGACGATTCACGCCGACCACGAAGGAGGAAACGTGAGTGCACATACAGTACATTTGGTCGGGTCGGCATTAAGTGATGCGTATTTGAGTTTTGCTGCCGGTATGAATGGNCTAGCAGGTCCTTTGCANGGCCTNGCNAATCAAGAGGTTATTCGTTGGATAAACAACATGCGTCAGGAATTAGGCGGTGGTTTACCGACCAAAGAGCAGATTGCTAGTTATTGTAAAAAAACGCTGGCGGATGGTAAAGTCATTCCAGGTTTTGGACATGCGGTATTACGCAAAACCGATCCACGTTACACTGCGCAGCGTGAATTTGCACAAGCGAAAATGCCAAATTCGGAATTGTTTAAAATTGTCAGCATGATCTATGAGGTGGTGCCGGATATTTTAAGTGCGACTGGTAAAGTCAAGAATCCTTGGCCGAATGTGGATGCGCACAGCGGTCAATTGCTCACTCATTACGGTTTGGTAGAATATGAATTCTACACCGTCTTGTTTGGTGTAGCACGTTCGCTAGGAACGTTGTCAAATTTGATTTGGGACCGAGCAATGGGAATGCCTATCGAACGCCCAGGATCAACTACAACGGACTTNCTAAAAGAAAAATTGAAGTAATTCCATTGAACTNAAAAAATAGAGGCCTCGGAAAAATTGNTTTTCGAGGCCTTTTTGTNTGATTCACAGTGGTTTTGTGTGTTATAAGTTATTATATTTGCACCCCTTTTCGGACATGAAGCACACGNCCGAGGAGGAATACTAAAAACTACAACCACTCTTAGAGTTAATGGGAAGTGTGTGCAAAACTCTGAGATACAAGTAAATCTCTCATGTCAGAAGAGAATCAAGTACCTGCAGAAGAGGTACAACAAGAGACTCCAGCTCAGGAGGCTCCACAAACAGAAGAAACCGTAGTAGAAACACCTGTTGCAGAAACAACTGAAGAAGTTGCTGAAGAAGTAGTTCCTGAAGCTCCTGCAGCAGCCGTAACTGAAGAAGTTGCTGAGGAAGTAGTTCCTGAAGCTCCTGCATTTAGTTGGGCAGATGTAGAAGGTGGTGCAGAAGCAGATAGCGGCGAACGTCAAGCGTTGGTTGATCTATACGCAGAAACATTAGGATCTTCCGTTGAACATCAGGTCGTTGAAGGTAAAGTTACCGTAAAGACTGACCGTGAAGTAATTATCGACATCAACTCTAAGAGTGAAGGTGTAGTGAGCTTGAATGAGTTCCGTTACAACCCAGAATTAGCAGTTGGCGATACAG
>NYXD01000083.1 GCA_002685435.1 Cryomorphaceae bacterium
CTAATCCAACTGAGGAACCGGCTACCTTATACCCTGATCAAAATGGTGACGCGAAAGGTAATTTCGAGAACATTGTAAATGGTACTTGGGGGCCTTATATGTATGCTTCTGCAAACAACCGCTCCGTAGTGAATGGTTTTGATAATTATGGAATGGGACCTGCGCAGAGTATTGGCAGAAACCTAAATGACGCTTCTGATCTTCATTCTGTGGATATCGTGTTCACAACGGATGCGAGTAAATGGACCCGTGTTCCAGTTTTCGAAATGGCTGAAGATGCCGCTTTGAGCGAGCACGGCGACAAGAAATTAACCCAGCGTCAAGATACTTCTTGGACCCTTGAAAATGGAGCGTTAAAAAGAGCACCAGGTCTCGAGCCAGGTTGGTCTTACTTCCCTGGATATGCTTTAGACATTGAAACGGGTAAGCGTTTGAATATGGCTTTTGGCGAGAATTCATGGTTACCGGGTCAAAATGGAAATGATATGCTCTGGAATCCAACAGAAATACAATTGATACTTCCTGGAAACACCGTAAATGGTGGTTATGTCTTTGGTGGTCAACACGTGATCTATGTCTTTGCCGATGAAGATAAGATTGGCGGTACAAACACCAATCTTGAATACCAGGGCGCTAATCCAAATGATTGGCCATTGAAAGACTTGATGGCGGATCTAGTAAAAACGGGCGGTTTAGGAAATATAGCTAAGGCGAATTTTTGGAGAGCATGTCGTTGGATCGGTATGCCAACTCTACGTCCAGGCAATAATTTCGATCCGTACACAGAATTACCAACTCAAACGCGTATTCGTATCCGTATGAACGCTGCGTACGCGAATAGAGATTTGGCAGATGCTCCAAACGATGGTAATCCACAGTTCTTGTTTAACACTGCTAATATTGCGACTAGAACTTACCAGGATACCATTGGTAAAGGTGCAATGGAGACTATTCGTGTAGTACCTAATCCATACTATGGGTTTAGTACATACGAAGCATCACAGTTAGATAATCTTGTTAAGATTACTAATTTGCCAGAAACATGTACTATCAGCATTTTCACACCGAACGGTACGATGATTCGTCAGATCCGTAAGGACAACAGTATGACTTATGTGGAATGGGATTTGAAAAACACGTACAATGTGCCTATTGCATCAGGTGTTTATATTATCCATATTGACGCTGGCGCGCTCGGTGAAAAAATTGTGAAATGGTTCGGCGCGTTGCGTCCGGTCGATTTGAACTCATTCTAAGCGAAAAAGACCTATGAAATTGAAATCTTACATCGCAGCTTTTCTTTCTGTAGCCCTTATGGGTACAGCGAATGCAGGTAACCCTCAACGTGCAGGTTCTGCAGGTGCGGGCGAATTATTAATAAATCCTTTTGCGCGCTCTGCAGGATGGGGTTCAGTGAACGTAGCTGGTGCTACAGGGATGGACGCGACTTTCTTGAATATTGCGGGTATTGCAGCGACGGATCTGAACACACAAGTCACCTTCAACAACACGCAGTGGTTGGTTGGAGCAGGTATTAATATGAACGGAGCTACACTCATCCAGCGTGTAAGTGATGTAGGTGTGCTTAGCCTAGGTTTATCCGCCTTTGATTACGGCCAGTGGGAAGTGACTACGGAAGACCAGCCGGAAGGTACGGGAGCGACGATTAGCCCTCAGAGTTTGATTATTAACATGGGGTATGCTCAGAAGTTTACCGAGAATATTTATGGAGGGGTGAACGTGAAGCTGTACAGCAGTTCTATTTCTAATTTGAATACCAATGGTGTTTGCTTTGATGCAGGTGTTCAGTACCGTACTGGAGTAGAAGACCGATTCAAATTTGGAATCACTTTGAAAAACGTTGGGCCTAGTATCACCTACGAGGGTGATGGTTTTGGTATAACCTTACCGGTTCCAACCTATGGTGTGGCATATTCTCAGACGTTCGAAAGCCGTTCTGCTAAGTTTGAACTGCCTACTCAGCTCAGTATCGGTACTTCATACGATTGGTTTGTTGAGAACGGGAAAATCACAGGAGCGCTAAACTTCAGCTCAAACGCATTTGAGAAAGACACGTATCACGCCGGAGTTCAATACAGCTTGAAGGATCTTTTCCAGATTCGCGTGGGCTATAAGGCCTTTGATAACCGTGCAGACGATTTAGGAACGAGTGCCATCTCAGGAGTATGCGGTGGATTTAGCTTTAACGTTCCTACAAGTGATGAAGGTAGCTTCGCTATAGATTATTCGTACCGCGGTACGACATCGGCATTCGGAGGTATTCACTCTATTGGTGTGCGCATCAACTTGNAATAGATAAAATACTAACTTTNTACCTAACAAGAGAGGCCATTATGGCCTCTTTTTTAGTAATACCATTNNCTATGTCATCAGTAAGTTATTACACAGCAGAAGGGCTTAAAAANCTTAAGGCNGAATTGGAACACATGAAGAATGTGGAGCGCCCTAAAATCTCGCAGCAGATTGGAGAAGCGAGAGATAAGGGAGATCTTAAGTGAAAACGCAGAATACGATGCGGCCAAAGAGGCGCANGGCATGCTTGANATGAAAATNTCAAAGNTNGAAGATACGCTCGCTGGTGCTCGGGTNNTNGATACNGNNAATATTGANCTTTCNAAGGTNGGTGTNNTGACNAAGGTGAAATTAAAAAATGTCACCAACGGTGCNACNATGATTTACAGTCTAGTNGCAGAGAAAGAAGCAGACATAAAGCAAAGCAAGATTTCNGTATCAAGNCCNATAGGTAAAGGACTTTTGGGTAAGAAGGTNGGCGAAATNGCTGAAATTCAAGTNCCTCGCGGTGTTATGAGTTTCGAGATATTNGAGATTACTTCNGCNTAATNCNNNGAGCGATGGGAAGCATCTTCACAAAGATCATCAANGGTGAAATTCCTTGTTACAAAGTAGGGGAGAATNCTTCAAATATTGCTTTTCTAGACATACGTCCNTTAAAGCGTGGTCACGTCTTATGNGTTCCAAANTTAGNGGTNGATGAATTNTATGAGCTGCCTTCNGAAGANTATGCGAGTCTTATGGANTTTGCCCAACGCGTTGCGCGTGCNNTGAAAGTAGCNGTACCGTGTNANCGCATTGGTTCAATGGTTNTAGGTATGGAGGTGCCTCANGCGCATTTACATTTAGTGCCTATAGATGCTGANCATGAATTGAGTTTCTCGAATACTCCGTTNGNGTTGAGCGCNAATGAGATGGAATCTATTCGCGCGTCTATTTCANACGCTCTGGATTCTGTTGNATAAATTGGTCCCAGCTNCTGCTNCGNCCCTTTTTAGATTTAGATTTCGTTGCGCCACTNCCGTGTTTTGGCGCACTAATTCCTGTGGTTTGACTGTGATGACAAANNGCNACNGCAAGNGCNTCANAGGCATCTAAATAATTGTGTTCTATCCCTGGGAACATGGCTTGTAGCATACCACTAACCTGTTCTTTACTGGCGTTACCATTACCGACGATACTTTGTTTTACAAGTCTAGGACTGTATTCAAAAACTGGAATCTTCTTAGAAAGGGCGGTTGCCATACATACACCTTGAGCACGTCCTAATTTTAACATGGATTGAACGTTTTTTCCAAAAAAGGGAGCCTCCAAAGCCATTTCATCAGGCTTATGTTGATCGACAACGGCGCTCAATTCATCAAATATGGTCGCAAGTCTGGTGTAGTGATCCAATTTCGTGTTGAGTTTGATGATATCCATCAACACGGGGTGCACTTTACCTTTTTTGATGTGTACTACACTGTACCCCATGACTACGGTACCTGGATCCACACCAAGGATTATTTTGTCGATGGCGTTTTCCATAGTTCTTAAATCATTAGACCAACAATGGCTGCGGTGTACAAAGAAGCCACCGTTCCAGCGATAAGCGCCTTAATGCTCAACTCGCTTAGGTCTTTTCTGCGGCTTGGTGCTAATACTCCTATTCCTCCAATTTGTATACCTATACTTGCAATGTTTGCAAAACCGCAAAGCATGTAGGTTGAAAGGATGACACTGCGTTCNGAAGTGAAGAGGCCTTCGTNTTNCATTNCAGTTAAACTGACGTAAGCGTAAAATTCATTCAAGATGGTTTTTTCTCCGAGAAGCTGTCCTACTAGCATTAAATCTGCAGGTGGAACACCTAGAATCCAGGCAATTGGGCTTAAAAGTGCGCCCATAATAAATTGGAGGGAGAATGAGTCATAGCGACCGTTGGTGACTTCCGCTGCCCAGGCATTGAGGCCTGTCCACGAACCCACGCCTTCAACAAAAATGTAATTGGCACCATAAACGATGGCGGTAAAAACCAAGAGCATAGCTCCTACATTTACCGCTAATTTTACCCCTTGTGTGGTCCCGTTGGAAATAGCGTCAAGTGCATTAGATCCCATATCCGCTGAGCTGATTTCGGCCACTTCAATGACATTTTCCGTTTCGGGCAGGAGAATTTTCGCACTAATGATTGCGGCTGGAGCACTGAGTACGGAGGCGGTGAGTAAGTGTTTGGCAAAGAATAATTGGCCTTCAGGGGTGTCTCCTCCAAGATAACCAATGTACGCTGCAAGTACGCCACCCGCTATGGTTGCCATACCACCACTCATTAAACTGAGTAATTCAGAACGACTCATTCCAGCGATATAGGGTTTCACTAGTAGCGGCGCTTCAGTTTGACCGATAAAAATGTTTCCAGCTGCAGCTAACGATTCTGCACCAGATAGTTTCAGCGTTTTCTGCATGACCCATGCCATCGCCTTCACCACTCGTTGCAAGATGCCGTAGTAATAGAGTAGCGAGGTAACGGCTGAGAAAAAGATCACTGTAGGAAGTACTTGGAAGGCAAAAAGATATCCAAAATTATCAGTTTCGGTAATGAGCGATCCAAAGAGGAAGGTAGAGCCCTCGCGTGTAAAGTCTAATAATGTAACAGCGACAAGACTAAATTTTTCAAAAGCCCAAGAAACTCCGGGTACTTTTAAAACGGCCAAGGCGAGCACGAATTGCAAGAGCAGCCCTTTTCCAACCATGGCCCAATTCACTTTTCGTTTATTCGAACTGAACAACCATAAAACGGCCGTAAGTACCGCAATTCCCAATAAACTTCTAAGGATCATCATAGCTTGTCCAACTTATCGCGCAATCGTGCNGCTAATTCGTAATCTTCATTTTCCACCGCTTCAGATAGCAGTAGTTCTAATTCTTGTCTTGATTCTTTTTGAGAAACTTCGGGATGGTCGATATCTTGATCTTCCTCCATAGTGCCGGCATCTGCTTTCGTTTCTTCCTTTTCAGTGATACCCGCATGTTCCATAATTTCAGGCGTAGCGAAAATGGGACATTCAAAGCGCACGGCCAAAGCTACAGCGTCAGAAGGGCGAGAATCAAAAACATGAGACGTACCGGCTGCATCTACAGTATATAAACTTGCGTAGAAAACTCCATTCACTAATCTGTGGATGACTATTTTCTCTAAGGTTACACCCAATTCATTAAGCATGTTTTTCCAAGTATCGTGGGTAAGCGGCCGCGGCGGTGCTACAGACTTCTCCATGGCTACAGCTATACTTTGGGCTTCAGCACCACCTATAACGACAGGAAGCTTACGGCCTCCTTCGCCGGTTTCGGCTAGAATGAGTGCGTAAGCTCCTGATTTACCTTGACTGTAGGATAATCCTTTAACAGTGAGTTCTATGTGTTGCATTTATTGTCCGGCCTTGAAGGCGCGCATTGCGTTCACCAGTTGGGGAACGACTTCAAATGCATCACCTACAATACCGTAGTCTGCAGCCTTGAAAAATGGGGCTTCAGCGTCTGTGTTTACTACGACAATGGTCTTTGATGCACTGACCCCAGCAAGGTGCTGGATAGCGCCAGAAATTCCNATCGCAATATACAGATTCGGGTTGACTTGGATACCGGTTTGACCCACGTGTTCACTGTGGGGTCTCCATCCAATATCACTTACGGGTTTTGAACAGGCTGTCGCTGCTCCTAAAATAGAAGCAAGCTCNTCAATCATAGTCCAGTTTTCNGGACCTTTAAGGCCTCTCCCTGCACTAACTACGACTTCTGCTTCAGGCAAAGCGACTTTACCAGAGGCTATTGANTGCTCNGTTATNNTNAGNAANTCNNTNCCAGTAGCATCTAAATTCTCAACAAGGCCTNCTCCTGCGCGTTCTTGAATGCCTACACTGTTGGGTACAAAGGAAACCATGGGAAGCCCGCC
>NYXD01000084.1 GCA_002685435.1 Cryomorphaceae bacterium
TGAATTAGTGGACTCACGCCAAACTAAATTGATACAATCTCAATTATACTAAATGAACTGAAGAACAGAGCTCTAGATCCTTTAATCGTAAATTCAAGTCGATTAAATGATATACTTTCGAAAGATTAGGCACCAAAAAGACGCTCTAAATACGCAGGACCCTTTTCTATTTCCGAACGATCACATTGCCTTTTAATCTCACCGGATTGCAAGAAAACTGCCGTATCGCAGAGCTCTACGACCTCCTGCATGATGTGTGTGGAAAATAGAACGGTTTTATCTGTGGCGATGTTTTTAAGCAACGTACGAATTTCAATTAATTGGGCTGGATCTAACCCCGTAGTAGGTTCATCTAAAATGAGTACTTCTGGATCTGGAATCAACGCAGCGGCTAATCCAACCCGCTGTCTATAGCCCTTTGATAAAGAACCAATTTTCTTATGCTGTTCAGGTCCTAAGACCGTTTGCTCAATAACTGTTGAGATTCGTTCCTTATCAACTTTATATAGTTGAGCAACATATTCCAAATACTCGCGCACATAAAGCTCGAGATATTGCGGATTGTGTTCCGGCAGATAGCCCAACGATTGTTGTACCTGCAAGGGTGAGGCCACTACATCTATACCGTTCACTACAGCAGTTCCAAAGGTCGGTAAGATTGCACCGGTAATGATTTTCATCAGTGTACTCTTCCCAGCACCGTTCGGCCCTAAAAGTCCTGTGATTTGGCCTTTCTCAATGGTCAAAGTCACTTCATTCAGCGCCTTTTGAGCTCCGTAATCTTTAGAAATATCTGTTAGCTCGATACTCATGACTTAATACCCATTAAATCTAAGAAGAAGGCGTATTCCATCGCTGTTTCCTTTAAGCTTTCAAAACGACCTGAGGCACCACCATGACCGGTTTCCATATTACAATACATCAGCAGAGGTTCCCTCCTGTTTGTGCGTAATTTACGCAAGCGTGCAACCCATTTTGCAGGCTCCCAGTATTGTACCTGGCTGTCGTGTAAGCCAGTTGTAATAAGCATAGCTGGATAGTCTTGAGCTGTTACATTATCATACGGGCTNTAGCTCTTCATGTAGTTGTAACTNTCCTCATTATTTGGATTGCCCCATTCGTCATATTCCCCTGTAGTAAGCGGAATAGTTTCATCAAGCATCGTAGTCATGACATCCACAAAAGGCACAGCTGCTAGCACCCCTCTAAAAAGGTCGGGACGTAGATTTACCACTGTTCCCATTAATAAGCCACCTGCACTTCCTCCTGAAGCCATTAAGGTCTCTGAAGAAGCATAGCCCTGCTCTACAAGGGTCTCTGCACAACTAATGAAATCNGTAAAGGTGTTCATCTTATCGAACATTTTACCGTTCTCATACCATGGTCTTCCTAGGTATTGGGATCCTCGAATGTGCGCTATGACGTAAACAAAACCACGGTCTAGTAGGCTTAATCGGACACTAGAGAATTGTGGATCAACAGTGATTCCATAGCTACCGTACCCATAAAGCATTGTTGGGTTAGGACCGTCGGAACGAAGTTTGTCTTTTCGATACACCATAGACATCGGAACTTGTGTTCCGTCTGAGGCAGTGGCCCAAATTCTTTTGGTTTCGTAAAGTGACTTATCGTATCCGCCCACCACTTCTTGTTCCTTCTGAACNNTTTTTTCTCCGGTGGTAAAATCGTAATCAATCACACTACCCGGAGTAGTCATGCTCGTGTATCCAAAGCGCAAATGTGTTTGATCGAAGGCTGGATTATTACCTAGATAAGCGGTGTAGGTTTCTTCTTCGAACGGCAAAAAGNTAGGTTCGCCTCCCCAAGGTTGGATTCGAATGTTTGTCAAACCATTAGAGCGCTCCTCTGTGACAAGATAATCACTGAAAAGCGCTATGTCCTCGAGATAAGTGGATTCTCGATGGGGAATAACATCTTCCCAGTTTTCAATCGATGGCGAAGATACTGGTGTACGGACCAATTTAAAATTCGTCGCACCATCAGCATTTGTACGAATGTAAAAATGATCGCCAAAGTGGCTTAAACCATATTCCAAACCGCGTGTACGGGGGTGAATCAATTCAAAGGTTGCCTCGGGCTCATCCGCTGAAATGAATCTGTGTTCATCGGCCATGGTTGAACCGCTACCAATGAAAATATATTTCTTGCTTTTACTCTTGTAGACGAAAGTACTGAATGTCTCGTCGCTCTCTTCGTAAACCGTGCTGTGATAGCCTGTCTGTGCATTCCAGCGTTTGATCCTACAACTGCGTAAGGTCTCTAAATCCTTTACCGTATAGAAAAGGAAGTTTCCGTCTGCACTCCATGTTGACCCACCTGTACATTCAGCTTCGGAGATTAAATCTACAGCGCCGGTAATAAGATCCTTTGTGTACAGCGTATAGATGCGTCTACTCACAGTATCCACGCCAAAGGAAATCTTCTGGTTGCTTGGATGCATACTAAGTCCTGTGACTTGGTAATAATCGTGTCCTTGAGCCAATTCGTTTACGTCTAAAAGAACTTCTTCCTCAGCCTCTAATGAACCTTCTTTACGGCAGTATATCGGATATTCGGAATTTGCATTAAATCTGGTATAGTAGAAATAACCGTCCAGCTCGTAGGGAACAGAACTGTCGTCTTTTTTAATCCGGCCTACAATCTCTTCGTACAAACGCTCCTGCAGCGGTTCAGTTGCCTTCATGATTTTCTCTCGATATGCATTCTCGGCATTGAGGTACTCAATCACTTCAGGGTTTTCACGATCACGCATCCAATAATATTCGTCCACACGTGTATCTCCGTGTGTGGTCATCTCGAATGGGACAGATTTTGCCAAAGGTTCGCCAGCAGGGTTTTGCTCAGTCATAGTACATTGGGTCAGAATGACCACAAAACTAAGGCTTAAGAGTGCCTTTTGTCGCATGGGGTCAGTATTTTAGAGGTTTACTAAATAGGTCCTCAAAGTACACAATATGAAGCACTCTATCCTAGTCCTGCTCAGTTCCATTTTACTTGTGAATTGTACCCGTCCGGTACGAACCCTAGACTTGCAGGGACATCGCGGTGCAAGAGGGCTCTTTCCCGAAAACTCGTTGCTCGGATTTGAAAAGACATTGGGGTTTTCAGAGGTAAGCACCCTAGAATTGAATCTATGTGTCACAGCTGACGGAGCGCTCGTCGTATCGCATGAGCCCTGGTTAAACGAGCACATTTGTACGATAACTGATAGCTCGAAAGATGGCAGTGCCTACAGCCTTTACAAAATGACCTATGACAGTATTCTTCAATTTGATTGCGGTACTAACGGGCATCCAGACTTCCCTAAACAACAGCTAACTTTTACGAGCAAGCCGCTACTCAAGGAGTTGTTTGCGATGATTGACGAAAAGGGATTACGCTGGCCAAACTTCAATATTGAAATCAAATCGCACCGCAAAGGAGATTATATATACCATCCTGGGCCTAAGAAATTTGCTGATTTGGTGGTGGTCGCTTTGAACGAATTAAACGAGGCTTACCCTGAGGCGGATTTACTGAATAACGTGAGTATTCAAAGTTTTGACCTTCGGGTTCTTCGTGAGGTTCGAAAGACGGCCTTACCGGTAAGNCTTGGTTTGATAACTGATAAAACTGCCGATCCAGCCAAAGAAATGGAGGCATTGGGATTTCCTGTAGATATATACAGTCCCAGCTATGAATTGGTCACCCCGGAGCTGATTTCTTGGTGTCACTTTAGGCAAATTGCCGTTATTCCCTGGACAATTAACGACGTTTCAGAAATGCAAAAGCTTGTGGATATGGGCGTAGATGGTATTATCTCCGACTATCCTAACAAATTCAAAGCGTTGGTTTATTGACCTTGTTGCGCTCTTGCGCGCTCAATTCTCGCCAATCCTTCTTGCGAACCTCTGTGTTGCGGATTAAAAGACAGCGCTTGACGGTAATCTGCCTCTGCATTAGGTAAATCGCCCAATAGTTCAAAACAATAGCCACGGCCATAAAGCGCTCGGTGATTAACCGGCTGTATGGCCAAAGCCTGGGTAAAATATTGACGCGCCTCCGCATACAATTGCAATTGCAAATGGACGTAACCTATGTTGAAAAAGGACTCTAAATCCTGCGGGTCCAATTGGGTACATTTCGTAAAATCTTCCAATGCTCCATTCCAATTCTGCTGACCTAAATAAAACATGCCGCGATTGTAAAAATGCACGCGAATGTCAGGCTGTAATTCAATCAAACGATTAAAATAGCCCAACGCAAGCGGGTTGCCTAAACTACTGTAAAGAACTCCAGACATATCCAAAGCTTCAATGTAGTCAGGCTTGAGNTCTATGGCTTTCTGAAACCAGTCCAATGCCCTTGTTGTATCNTCGAGGGCATCNCGCATGAGTAAACCTTTTAAATAGGCAGCCTNTGCATTCGACGGCTCNATTTCCAGCACCTCATCTACTAANGCAGCGCTCTTCTCAAATTCTGTAACCACATGGTACAACTGAGCCATCTTNAGTCGACACGGNACATAGTTAGGNTCTTCCTTCATACANCGCACCCATGCATCACGNCTCNGTCTCGTTTGATTCGTAGCAAAACTGATATCGCCCCACAATTCAAGGGCTTTAGTTCTACTACTGTCCATTTCTAAAACTGCNGCAACATCTGCCGCAGCATACTTTAAATTCTGACGTTTCAAATACAGTGTAGCACGATATTCTAATGCATCCATATCATTAGGCGCATTACGAAGGACAGTATTTACACTATCGATAGGATCTTTAATGCTAATCGCAATAGATTCCGACGCATCTACCTCAGGTACAACCGGAGATTCTTCAGGCACACCGCAACGCACTAGCACCAAAATTGTAAACACAAATAGAACTAAGTTTCTCATACCCCAAAAATGCACCAAAAAAAAAGCCCCGCCAAGTGGCGGGGCCTTCTAATCAAATAAGATCTTTCTTATTAGAAGTTGTAACGCAAAGAAGCGTTCCATGTACGACCGAAACCGAACCACACAGAGTTAGCTGTGTTGATACCGTTCCATGTTATGTCGCCATCTTCAGCGTGAATACTTGTATTAGACTCTGCGATGTACGTAGCATCTAACAAGTTATTTACATTAAGACGTAAAGTCCAGTTGTTCATTCTGTACGTAGCACCTAAATCAACTAAGCCATAAGAAGGAAGCTTAACTGCACCTCTATTCTCAGGAGCATAGAATTCTTCGTCTACGATAGAGAAATCTGCATATAGACCATCAACTAAACGAAGGCCTAGATCAATGCTTGCGCCTTTAGCAACTTTGTAATCTGCAGTAAAGTATGCAGTCGTCTGCGCTGCATCGCCAACTTTAGCACCTTTCAAATACAAAGTACCGTCACCGATTTCTTGTTGGTTATCGTCAAATAGAGTAGCGGTAAAGTCTTTTGTATATCTCCAATCACCGATTGAAGTCATTGCTTTCAAACGAAGCTTATCTGTCGCGAAGTAATCTGCTTCGAACTCAATACCGTTGTGACGAACGTCAATATCTCTGAACTGAGCTGTTCCGTCGACACCATTCGCGTTGCTCAACGAAACCGTCTGGAAGCGGTTACCCCATGTTGTAGAATAAGCATTCACGTTGATGCGAAGGTTGTTCGATGTGTAACCGTAACCCGCTTCGAATGAGATGATTTCCTCGTTCTCAAGATCTTCGTTGATGTCATTACCGTAATTTGGGAAAACTGCGCCGAACTGGGCTTGACGTGAGATGTATCCGGCATTCACAAAGAAGTTAGATGCATCGTCCATATTGTAGTTCGCACCACCTTTTAGATAACCACCCAAAGAGTTTTGTGTAAGTGAGATTGGGTTTGCTGGTTGATCGAAGTAATCCTCACGCTGGAAGCTCTGGTTTGAAAGACCCCCTTGAAGAACAACATTGTATACGTTGTCCTCATTGTATTCTACTAAACCGTTTAAACCGGCCCAGCCTACGTTACCTACGTTGAAGAAGTCAATTTTAGGACCATTCAATCCTGTATTGTTAAATGGACTTGCATTGATCGTCGTATTGATGATTTGACCACCTGAATTACGGTTACCCGTAGAGTAATATCCATCTAGACCCATAAGGTTGTTTACCGTACGGTAATGGAAACCTTTGTACGATCTCAAATCTACACCGATAGATGTTCTAACTTTGCCAAACTGACCTTCAAGGTTAGAAATGGCACCAATCCAGTTATGTGAATTCATTGAAGCACGACGAATCAGTACGGCACGATTAACATTGCTGTCGTTAAATCCGTTTGAACCAATCATCTGACCAGCAAAGTTTGAAATGTCACCTGTGTAACCATCAGTAGTAGCTTGATTTGCAGCAACTAGCGCATCGAAATCAATTGTACCATCATCATTTCTAGATCCATTGCCGCCATCTAGATAGTGTTCTGTAAGATCTTTTCTAAATGGTAAAATGTCCAAGTCTCCGTTGTAGTAGTTCTTTCCACGTGGACCGGTACCACCACCGCGACCTGCTGATCCGTAAAATGAAGAGTTCAACTTCCATGTGGAGTTGATATCCCAATCCCAGTTCAATGTTGCGAGCGGCTTGTTGTAAAAGTTACGACGCATAGAGAACTCTTCTACTTCACCGTCCGCATTCGTCATTGTACCTCCGTTGGTATTCCAGCGACGGTTGATTTCACCGCTTTCGCCTGCGTAACCGTTGTCGCCAGAAAAGTTCTGGTAATCACGAATACTCACCCAAACATCACGCTGATGGTGCCACTGTCCAGCACCTAAGAATGTGAAGTTTAAGCTATGGTCAGATCCTTTTGGAGCATAACCAACAGATGCAAAATAGTTATAACCCTCACCTTGAGTGTTATTTATGTATCCATTACCCATCCATCTGCTTAGAAGCAAAGAAGTCGCCCAACCTTTGTCGTTTACGCCAGTGTTGTAAACAGCAGAAGTTTTAAAGTAACCATCATTACCTAAAGCCTGAGTTAACGAACCGCCTTCCTTTTTCTCGGCAGCTTTTGTGAAAATACTAATAGTACCACCAACAGAAGGAACAGCCAATTTCGAAGCACCTAAACCACGCTGAATCTGGATACCCGATGCAACATCAGTTAGTCCTTGCCAGTTTGACCAGTAAAGACGACCGTTTTCCATGTCATTTACGGGCTGACCATTGATCAGGAATGAAGTATTTGTTTGGTCGAAACCACGTAAAGAAATACGTGAGTCACCGTAACCACCACCCTGTTTTGTAGCGTATACACCAGGCGTAGTGTTCATGATCTCAGGGAACTCAAGGTTTCCTACTTTAAGAGCAATGTCCGAAGGTGAAATTGTCGATACTGCAACTGGCGTTTCGCGAGCAACAGCAACATCAATCACTTCTGACACAACAGTAATCTCGTCCAACATGTCGAACAAGGAATCTGCCGAAGCAGAGGCGTCTTGAGCACTTACAGCAAAACTTGCTGACAATGCACCGATAATTAGTAAAGCTTTTTTTCATTTTGTTTGTCAAATGGTTATTCTTTATGAATTTAACACCCTTTTAACAAGATTTAACTAAAGTGTACCACCGTTTTATCAACTAGTTTTACACAAATAAGGCGCTGTAATACAGCGCCTTATAGAAATAACATGAGAACAGACTTAACTATTCCGCAGCAGCTAAAAGAGCTTTAATCTTCGCCTCTACTTCTTCAGCTAGCTCTGGATTATCGATGAATAACTGTTTAACAGTATCGCGACCTTGACCCAAGCGAGTATCACCGTAACTGAACCACGAACCACTTTTAGTTAGAATCTCATGTAGAACTCCTAAGTCGATCAATTCACCCGCTTTTGAAATTCCCTGTCCGTACATAATATCGAACTCCGCTAAGCGAAATGGTGGTGCTACTTTATTCTTCACCACTTTCACGCGAGTACGGTTACCCATGACACGATCACCATCTTTGATTTGCGTAGAACGACGGATATCGAGTCTTCCTGAACTGTAAAATTTAAGCGCATTACCACCAGTAGTTGTTTCAGGATTTCCGAACATCACGCCAATCTTTTCGCGCAACTGATTGATGAATATTACACAGAAATTTGTTTTACTGATTGTACCG
>NYXD01000085.1 GCA_002685435.1 Cryomorphaceae bacterium
TAACATCAATGCCGTTGACGGTATGCTGCGCCAATTGTTGACGCTGGGTCCAATACATGTATTTGTAATTGGACCTTGAAATGACCGATTCCGTCTTGCCTTCCGGAGTCAAACCTACTTCGAGGTGAATGTCATAGTTATTCTTGCCCGTGGTCTCTAAATACGGCAAAACGGGTGGATCCTGCTGGGGTCCTTCCACTTTAAACGGCGCTAAGGCGTCCATGGTTACGACCCAAGGACTCATGCTTGAGCCAAAGTTTTTACCCAGGAACGGTCCTAGCGGTACGTATTCCCATTTTTGAATATCGCGCGCACTCCAGTCGTTAAAGACCACCATTCCAAAGATGTATTCCTCGGCTTCTTCTGCCTTAATTCTATGGCCGAGGGGCTTTCCTTCTCCTGTAATAAAGGCCATTTCTAATTCAAAATCCATACGAACAGACGGACCGAAAGTCGGCGCATCCGCCCCCGGCGCCATGCGCTGCCCCTTAGGACGGTGGAGATCTACGCCACTGATGACAATAGACGAGCTGCGGCCGTGGTAGCCTACTGGAATGTGTTTCCAGTTGGGCAATAAGGCATTTTCCGGATCGCGGAACATCTTGCCTACATTAGTTGCGTGCTCGATGGAGCTATAAAAATCTGTATAATCTTGAACGAATACCGGCATGAGCATTTGTACGTGATCTACAGGAAAAAGCACCTGATTTTGATGCGCAACATTCGCTTTGAGCGTCGTGTTGTTTTCGTCGAAAAGTTCCGCTAATCGGTTTCTGATGCGGCGCCATGTCGGGCGGCCCAAAGCAATGAAATCATTTAAAGTATCCTGCAAAAACACATCGTCCGGCAAATCAATTCCTTTAAAATAGCCCAATTGTTGTAGGGCGCTTAAATCAATCGCTGTATCTCCTATGCGTGTTCCCGTAGTAATAATATCATCCTCTGGAATAAAGACACCGAAAGGTAAATTTTGAATGGGAAAATCACTGTTTTCTGGAACGGGTATCCAGGAAGTTCTTGAAGGATCGTTTGCTTGATTTTCGATCATGCTGTACTTATTAGGGGTTCTGTTTATAAGGTTCCTCTGTGCTCTTGCTCGCGCTCTATCGCTTCAAACAATGCCTTAAAGTTTCCTTTTCCAAAGCTGGTTGCACCCTTGCGTTGAATAATCTCAATAAAGACGGTCGGGCGGTCCATCAGTGGCTTCGTGAACAATTGGAGCAAATAGCCTTCATCATCACGGTCTACTAGAATCTTATACTTCTTTAGCACCTCGATATCCTCATCGATAGCACCTACGCGGTCCTGAAGGTCGAGGTAGTAGGAATCGGGAACGTCTAGGAAGTCTACTCCGCGCTCACGCAGTTCATGGATGGTGTAAATAATGTTATCTGTCGCCAACGCCAAATGCTGCCCACCGGCGCCTTTGTAGAAGTTGATGTATTCTTCAATTTGCGAACGCTTCTTACCTTCCGCTGGCTCGTTGATAGGAAATTTGATTCGACCGTTACCGTTCGACATCACCTTCGACATGAGGGCAGTATACTCTGTAGAAATATCATTGTCATCAAACGAGATGATTTGTGAGAATCCCATCACTTCCGCGTAGAATTTTACCCAGGTATTCATCTGTCCCCAATCCACATTGCCCACCATATGGTCGATGTATTTAAGGCCCACTGATTCAGGTTGATACTTCGGACTGCGTGCTACATATCCTGGCAGGAACGGTCCATTGTAGTCGTTGCGTTCCACAAACAAATGGACGGTCTCACCGTAGGTATAAATTCCTGATGTAACTACTTTTCCATTGTCATCTTCACTTGCCTGTGGCTGTTGGAAAGGTTTTGCACCGCGTTTTGTGGTTTCCTCAAAGGCCTTTGTTGCATCGGGTACCCACAGAGCGACGATTTTCACACCATCACCATGCTCGTTCAAATGGCGGTTGATATCACTGTCCTCCACTAAGGAAGAAGTAATAACCAATCTAATTTTATCTTGTTGAAGAACATAGGAAGTGCGGTCGGTTACGCCTGTTTCTAAACCGGCATAAGCTACTTCTTGAAAGCCGAAGGCAGTCTTAAAGTAATACNCACTTTGTTTTGCATTTCCTACATAGAATTCAACGTAATCTGTTCCCCATAGCTCTAGAAAATCCTGTGCATCCTCGTATTGCTTTGGTAAAGTAGCTGTACTCATAGCGTTGTTCTTAGTTGGGTTAAAGGTATTAAATGATCGTATCTAAACTCCGATTCAGATCGTCGATTAAGTCGCTGGGTGCCTCAAGTCCTATACTAAGNCGAATGAGACCCTCTGTGATGCCAAGTTTTACTTTTATCAGGTCGTCCACCTTACTGTGGGTCATGGAATAGGGGTGTTCTGCCAAGCTTTCTGTACTCCCTAAACTCACGCCAAGACGGAACACTTTTAGATGATCCAGTACTTTGAAAGCTGCGCTTTCGTCTCCATGAATGTGTAAGGCTATCATAGAGCCNGTACCCTGGTATTCGTCGTTGAAAAAAGCGGCTTGTTCTGGACTCCATTGCTCTAGATTACCTAAATACCGTACCTCTTTAACGGCAGGATGTTGGGCCAGTGCCGCAGCCACTTCATGTGTTGTTTTTTGCTGTGCGGCGATGCGTAGGGTGAACGTTTCAAGCGAGCGTAAAATCAGCCAGCTGTCCATCGGTCCTAGTATTCCGCCAATGAAGGTACGTGCAACACGTAATCTATTGATCCACTCCGTTTTTCCAGTCGCTGCGCCGGCAATAACGTCGCTATGTCCTGCGAGGTTCTTAGTTACAGAATAAACCACGATGTCTGCACCGTTTTCGTGCTGACGACTCATNGTAGGTCCNAAATAGGTGTTGTCCACCACTACCGGTACGGGGTGTTCTTCTGANCCCAGCGCATCTGCGATCTTCCGAGCTTTCTTTACTGAATATAAATCCATAGTAGGATTCGCGGGAGTTTCAGTAAAAAAAGCACAGACTTGCAGCCCCGGGTAAGCGGTTTTTACTTCTGCAATCACGTCTTCTGCACTTTTATCGTGTTCAACTACATGATGGATTACACCGTATTTATGCAGGTAATGGTCTATGAAGCTGTGCGTTCCACCGTAAACGGGAGCGGTGTAGAGAAATACCGTATTCGGTGTGGCCAATTCCAGCATGGTCGCTGAAATAACAGCCATTCCACTGGCAAATACGAGCGCATCTTCCGTTTCGTCTAAAACCGCTAACCGCTGTTCGAGCAACTGGGTGTTCGGGGAGCCAAGTCGGCTGTAGATGTTTCCCATTTTTGCACCTTCCGGCATCTCTTCCTTTCCAGTGGCCCAAGCGAAATAATCTTTTCCTGCTTGAGAATTCGGGAATTCGTAGGTCGATGTCTGGTAAATGGGTTGCTTCATACTGCCGTGGTATTCGGCTGCATGGTAGCCATGCCCGAGCATGGCGGTTTGTGGTTCTTTTTTCATGTTCTGCGGTTTTTAAGCCNCAAGTGCTGTTCAAGCTACTTGCGGTCCGTATTTCTAATGCATCCAGCTCTTATGGTAATCACCTGCATCTAATGCCAATGCCTGTTCTGTGAGCTTCAATGGCCTAAAGGTATCTACCATGACGGCGTATTCTTCTGTTCCTTTTTTGCCTATCGACCCTTCATAGGTTCCTGGATGCGGTCCGTGTGGGATCCCAGCAGGGTGAAGGGTGATCTGGCCACGTCCGATATTGTTGCGACTCATAAAATCGCCATCAACATAGTAGAGCACTTCATCAGAATCGATGTTGCTGTGGTTGTAAGGAGCAGGTATAGATTCTGGGTGGTANTCGTACAATCTGGGCACAAAGGAGCACACTACAAAAGCACTGGTTTCAAAAGTTTGATGTACCGGTGGCGGTTGGTGAACACGTCCAGTAATGGGTTCGAAATCTTTTATATTGAAAGCATAAGGGTAGTTGTATCCGTCCCAGCCAACCACGTCAAAGGGGTGTGAGCCGTAGATGTATTGATGAAGCATATCTTGTTTCTTCACTCGGATGTCAAAATCCCCTAATTCATTTATGGGCGCTACCGCCTCAGNCGTGCGCAGGTCGCGTTCACAGTAGGGACTGTGTTCTAGAAGTTGACCAAACCAATTCCGATAGCGCTTCGGCGTATAAATGGGTGAGGCACTTTCAACAATAAACAATCGGTTTTCAGCACTGTCGAAATGAAACTGTTGAATCATTCCGCGGGGGATGAGCAGGTAGTCGCCNGGCCCAAAATCGAGCTTGCCCATTTGTGTATGGAGTGAACCTGAGCCCTCGTGTACGAAGACCAATTCATCATTTTGTGCATTTTTATAATAGTACGACGTCATCGAAGCCGAAGGTGCGGCTAGGGAGATGGTNAGATCTGCATTCGTCAATACCGGNACGCGGGAGGCCAAATAATCTTCGTTTGGGGCAACCTTGAAGCCTTCTAAACGATAGGCCTTCATGTTTTTATCTACGGCAATTTTAGGCGCAACATCCNTGCTTTGGAGCACTTCCTTAACCATGGTTGGCGGATGTTCATGGTAAAGCAAGGTCGACATACCGTCGAATCCTATGGTTCCGAAGAGTTCTTCGTGATACAAGCTACCGTCCGATTTTCTGAAGGTAGTATGGCGTTTGTGCGGAATACGCCCCGATTTTTGGTAAAACGGCATGGTCTTCTGTTTGCGGGTTCCCTACAAATATAGTGTAACTTGTGGGGGTAAATTCTTAGTTATGTCTGCTATTGATCAACATGCCCATGACTTGTTCGATGCATTGCGCAACGGCCGCACTATTGCGCCATTGCGCGATTCTATCAACAATGATATTCCTACTGCGTATGCCATTCAGGATAAAGTTGTGGCGTTACGATTGGCCGAGGGTGAGCGTATTGTGGGTAAGAAGATTGGATTAACCAGTCCCGCTGTTCAAGCCCAGCTCGGTGTCGATCAGCCCGATTACGGTGTACTCTTTGNAACTATGGACATGACGGGCAAAGGACCCGTTCCTATGGAATTATTGATGCAACCTAAAGTNGAAGGTGAATTGGCTTTCGTTTTGGGAAAAGACTTGAGTGATCCGGATGTGGATATGGAAACATTGAAATCAGCGATAGTGGCNGTTCAACCTGCTATTGAAATNGTAGGTTCACGCATAGAGAAATGGGATATTAAAATATCTGATACGATTGCTGATAATGCTTCCGGTTCTCATTATGTGTTGGGCAACGAATCAAAGCCATTGGCTGGAGTGTCAACCGCTGCTATTGAAATGACGCTGCTTAAAAACGGCGCTNTAGCGAGTGAAGGAAATGGGCATGCCTGTATGGGTGATCCGCTCAATGCTGCTTTATGGTTGGCTCAAACGATGGCCAAAATGGGGCGGCCACTTTTAAAGGGCGAGGTCCTACTCTCCGGCGCATTGGGTCCCATGGTCGCAGTGGAACGGGGTGATGCTTTTGAATTGCGTCTAAACGGGTTTTCTAGTACCATGGTTTCCTTTGAATAAACGACCCAGCGAAAAGTACTTTTGATAGAATGAAAAAAACGTATTACTTCTTGTTTGCCTTATTGGCGTTGAGCCTTTCAGGATATAGCCAATCGAAAACGACATTCTTACCGGAACCGGGAGAAGGCTTTTCGTTCAATTCAGGTTTACTTTCGGTGCTCGAAGCGCCTGAAACCTTTGAGTCGAACGCCCGTTCGAACACTCAGTCGTTTCAATTGATGCGTGATAACGTTATCGGTCTAAGCCATTTTTCCGTGGCCTACGGATTGGGTTATAGCGCACAGTTTTATCATGGAAATTTGCGCATTGATGTGGCTGAAGATGGAACACAGTCGCTTGTAGATCTAACCGGGCACGATTTTATTTCCAATCGGTTCGCTACGGAATATGTGGACGCGGCAGTAGAGCTGCGCTACAGAGGCAAAGTCAATCGTAAGGGTCGGTACAATAGACTGTACATNGGGGGCTGCTTTGGGTACCGTACTGATGCGTATTCTTATTATAAAGACGCTGTTTATCAAGTCAAATACTACCAGATATCCGGCTTTAATCCAATCCGGTATGGTGTGCATGTAAAAGCAGGTAGGGGCCCTGTCAATGCCTATGTATATTACGGTTTTAGCGCGATTGTCGTAGATGGCGCCATGCTGCCCGAATGGTCAGAAGCTCGTCCATTGAGTATAGGATTGAGTATAACGCTCTAAATTACTTTAGGGGTACGGCCGAACAGGCCTCACCGTAGCTGATTTTTTTTGCCAACGGCTTTAAATACTGGGTCGCAACTACGTAGGCATCTTTTGGAATGCGCTTATCGCCACAACCTTTAATAATAACAGGTTTTCCGGAGTATTCCTGCCAATTGTGTTGCGTCATACGCTCGCGAAAGAATGCGCTATAGAATCCTACTTCGTTTTCGGACCATATGCAGGTAAGCCCTGCGTCACTGCACTTACTGGCGACCAAAAGGGGCGCCCAAGCTGGAAGTATGGCATCTGTACTGCAATGGAGATGTATTGCCGCACCCACATATATCGTAAAGTCAGTGCTTTTTAATGCATTTCGAAATTCGGTTTCACGCAAAATAAAGCCTTGCTCGAGCCATTGACTCAGATCGACAGAATGCACCTTGTTTGGGAGAAAATCTTCCAAATTAAAAGTGATTAGCGGACTGGCTGCTACTTTATTTACAATGGTGCCGTCATTCATAATTTAGGCCGTAAAAGTATAATCTCTAAAGTACTCCTGATTTTCTTCAGTTCGCAATCCTGTAAATGTAAATCCCGATTTCTCAGGAGAAAGAGGGGCTGTGAGTCGCTCGTTATGCCAAAGCTCGTAAGTTTTAAAGTCTACAGGAGAGCGCTTTTCAAGCGCACTAAATAGATTCAATCGGCCCACTTTAGCCCAACCCGCTTCCACGGTACCCTGGAACACTTTCGCTTTTGAACCAGAACCGTAACCCATGAAGCCGATGGTATTTCCCTCGATGTCGTCTCCTTTGTCTGCAGCATCGCAAAGCGTGCTCAAGAGCCCCATGAAAATAGAAGCGGTATACATATTACCTATCAAGCTCGAAGCACGCTCGGCCGGTGCTAATGCTTTCGCCACATACTCACGATAATAGTCCGATTTACTGAAGNCNCGTACCCATTCTTTNGCTTCNCCTTTATCTGNAGGTTTATCNCTACCCATCACCGCAACTACATCNTNCCACTTNCCGTTGGCTTGCATCCAGTCNAGGTAAAAATTTACCAGCATACGTCTGCCTTGAAANGCATANGGTAGGTGCATNACCACNTTATCCCAATCTAAGGCAGGNTTGATNTTTACNTTCGTTCCGAAATGTNCCAATGCTTCGCTNATGCGGCTGACGTAGGCAAAGTTACTGTACTGACCATCAAAGANGGGCTCTTCAACGTAACTGCGGAGCATGCGATTGCCACCCCAAAAGCCTTCCGCTTGGGTAACCTTTACTTCCGCATCTTCCATAGAAAGCTGCTGACCTAAGAGCGCTGCTGCTTCTACCAGTAGTTCTGCTTTGGTATGAGTTCTGCGTGGTTTGAAAAAATCGCGTTCCCCTTTAGTAGCGACACCTATTTCATCTCCTAACGAGATGATGGACGGATCCACGGAAACCACAATCGCCACAGCGCCTGCACCCTGGGTATACTCGCCTGTTGAGCCTAGGTTATATTTCGCTAAATCGGAAGCGACAATAATGGCTTTTTTCTCAGGATTTTGGCGTACAAATAAGCAAGCGTTTTCTAAAGCATCAACAGCACCGATACAAGCAAAAGTCATATCGACTGCATCAACATTGCGCAANCAATTTGCACCATGCGAACCAGCCAGTTGTTGCTCGACTAAATCTAAAATATACGTTGCAGTAGGTTTGGCGCTATCTAGAGCACTTTCGGTACCAAGGTAAAGGCGTCCTACGGAACTGGGGTTTAATGACTCAGTAGTAAAAAGATTCAGTACCGCGTTGGCTCCCATAGTTGCCGCATCCTCATCAACATCTGGGAAAGACATTGAAGTCAAACCTAAACCTTTATTGAGTTTAGCGTATTCTATATTTCGTGCCTCTGCCAGCGATTCAATAGGTAAGTATTGCTGAGGTACGTAATAGGCGAGGGCGTCGATTCCAATCTTCATTTTGGCGGGTATTTATAAATCACAAAAAATCACTCGATTCTTTGAGGAACGAGTNGCTAATTAACGAAGACATTAACGATTTTGCGATGGTTTGGTTCGTCTTTTAGGAAAAACTTAAGAAGTGAGCGAAACGNACTAAAGAATGCCTAGTTCAAGCTTTGCTTCTTCACTCATCATGCTTTTATCCCAAGGTGGATCAAAAGTGAGTTCTACTTCTACCTCACGTACGTTATCGAGAGCTCGGGATTTTTCTTTCACCTCTTGAGGCATACTTTCAGCCACTGGACAGTTTGGGGAAGTCAGGGTCATTAGAATGTGGACATCACGCTCCGTGCTAACTTTCACGTCATAGATTAATCCGAGCTGATAAATATCCACAGGGATTTCAGGATCGAANATGTTACACAACACACCAACGACTTCTTCGCCAATGGCTTGCATTTCTTGATGGCTTAATTCTTCACTCATACCTTTAGTTTGCGCTGGAAAATGCCAACGCGTAGAATTTCATTTGTTTTATCATGCTCATCAAACCGTTAGCACGTGTAGGGCTGAGGTGATCCTTGAGCCCAATTTCCTCTAAGAAGCTAAGATCCGCTGCTGCAACCTCTGATGACGGTTGATTATCAAACACATCGATCAACATTGCAACGATACCNTTCGCTATAATGGCATCTGCATCTGCAAAAAAACGGACGCAATCGCCTTCTTTTTCTGCCTTGAGCCAAACCTTGCTTTGGCAGCCTTGNACTAAAAGATCATCGTTTTTATCGANNGCATCAAGCACGGGCATTGCTTTACCCATTTCGATAATGTGGTTGTATTTATCCATCCATTCGTCGAAGAATTCGAACTCTTCGATAAGTACGGCTTGTTTTTCAGCAATTGTAGACATAATGACTTATCGTAGCATGGTTACGGCGCGTTCGAGCGCTGCCTTGAATAGATCGATTTCTTCGAAAGTATTGTACATCGCAAAGCTTGCGCGAGCGGTTCCCGCGATGCAGAATTGGTCCATAATGGGTTGCGTACAATGCTGTCCAGTGCGCACTGCAACTCCCTGCTGGTCTAGAAGTACACCTAAATCGTAAGGATGGGTACCTTCCACTAGAAAGCTGATCACGCTAGCCTTATTTTCAGCCGTTCCTATGATTCTAAAACCTTCAATAGTCGACAGCGTAGTTGTAGCATAATCTAAAAGTGCCGCTTCATGGGCTGCAATAGCCTCGATACCAACTTTATTGATATAATCTAAAGCCGCACCAAATCCGATGATGCCCTCAATGTGCGGGGTACCTGCTTCAAATTTGTGCGGGATATCCGCATAGGTGCTCTTTTCCATGGTCACCGTAGCAATCATTTCGCCACCGCCTTGGTAAGGAGGCAGCGCCTCTAAACGTTCCCGTTTACCGTACAAAACACCCAAACCAGTGGGCCCGTACATTTTGTGTGAGGATAATGTAAAAAAGTCCACATCCCAATCTTGTACATCCACTAGTGCATGCGGGCCACTTTGTGCACCGTCGACCAGGGTCCATGCGCCGACCGCTTTTGCTCGACTTAAAATGGTTTTGACNGGATTAATGGTTCCAAGGGCATTTGAAATGTGGTTGAACGCAACCATAGCAGTGTTTTCATCGACTAAAACCTCCAAAGTGGAAAGATCCAATTCGCCTTTANNGTTCATCGGTATGTAGCGCAATGCCGCTCCTGTTCGTTCGCAAAGCATTTGCCAAGGCACAATATTGCTGTGATGTTCCAGCGCTGTAATGACTACATTTTGGTGCGGTTGTAGTAATGCCCCCATACCGAAGGCAACAGTATTAATACTGTCCGTGATGCCACGAGTGAAAATTATTTCAGCGACTTCTCGTGCATTAATGTGCGCACAAACAGCAGAACGAACAGCCTCCATGGCATCCGTTGAGCGTTGGCTTAATGTATGTACACCGCGATGCACGTTTGCATTATCCTTCGTGTAGAAGTGGGTAATGGCTTCAATTACTGCAAGCGGTTTCTGGGCAGTCGCAGCGTTGTCCAGGTATACGAGCGGTCGACCATGTATCTGCTGGTGCAGAATGGGAAAATCCTTTCGTATGGCTTGGACATCGTAGCTCATTACAGGGCAAATTCTAAGTTAATCCCTAGTTTCTCCGCGATGACGCTATTCAATCGCTTTTCAAGCTGTGGTATNTTAACATATTCCAATGCATCTGCCGCAAAAGCATANGTCATTAACCCTTCCGCTTCGCGTTTNGGNATTCCTCTTGANCGNAGGTAAAAAAGAGCATTGCGGTCCAATTGGCCCACAGTACATCCATGCGAACAGCGCACGTCGTCTGCAAAAATCTCTAATTGAGGCTTCGTATCTACCTTCGCTTTATCACTCAATAAGATATTGTCATTCTGTTGGAAAGCGTTCGTTTTCTGTGCCTTCTGGCGGACCATTACTTTTCCATTGAAAATACCGTGACTTTTACCGAGGTAAATTCCTTTGTACAACTCTCTGCTGTAGCAGTTCGGCTCTTGGTGATCCACAAGTGTGTGGTGGTCCACTGTCTGGCCATCACCTATAATGGTAATGCCGTCCATATGGCTCTCAGCATGTTCTCCGCCGGAATAAAAATGCAGGTTATTACGAACCAATTTTCCTCCAAACGTATAGGTGCCCACATGCACGTTGCTTTGTTCTTTTTGTACCACATGGGTATTGTCGACCAATGTTGCCTCATCAGCATCATTCTGCACTTTGTAATAGCTTACGCGCGCATCACGTGCGGCAAAAACTTCGCTCACAAAATTGGTAAAGCTTGGTTGCTCGCCTATGTTTTGATGGCGCTCTACTAGCTGTACCTCTGCATTTTGTTCAGCAATG
>NYXD01000086.1 GCA_002685435.1 Cryomorphaceae bacterium
TTAAAGTTAATGATCGTCAACTGTCATGGGCGGATGTGCACGCGGTTATTCCTGAAGTTTCGTCGTATAGTTTACACGATAGCAGTGGGTACAATTTTCTTTCACCACATGAAAGTGATTGGGAAATGGAGTTTGACTCTAACTTGGCTTCAGAACAGTACCGTGTTGTATCTGATTATGACGGTATTCACATAACTCATGGTCCAAACGGTGATCACCGCGCTAGAGCCACCTTAAGCCAGTTAACGTATGCAGTCACGGAAGGTGTAAAATTACCTTACAGTGTTATTGACGACCGCCCGGCATTCCGTCACCGCGGGGTGCTTATGGATGTGTGTAGACATTTCTTTACAGTGGATGAGGTCAAGCGACACTTAGACGTGATGGCCCTTTATAAATTCAATGTGTTGCACTGGCATTTGACGGAGGATCAAGGCTGGCGTCTGGCGATGGATAAGTATCCGAAATTGGCCGAAGTAGCTGCTTACAGAATGCATGGAGATAGCATATACGGTGGATTCTATACGCGTAAAGACTTAGAAGAAGTGGTAGCCTATGCAGAAGGTTATGGGATTGAGGTTATTCCAGAAATAGAATTACCAGGTCACAGTCAAGCGGCAGTGGCTGCTTATCCAGAGTTGGGTTGTACGGGTGAGTCGGTAGAAGTAGCAACGGAATGGGGTGTATTTAAAGAAATCTACTGTGCCGGAAACGAGCGGACCTTTGCGTTTTTAGAGGATGTGCTTGACTATGTTTGTGAGATCTTCCCCTCAAAATACATTCACATTGGCGGTGATGAAGCACCAAAATACCGCTGGGAGCATTGTCCAAAATGTCAGCAACGAATAAAAGATGAGGGCTTGCAGAACGAAGAGGCTTTGCAAGGTTGGTTCAATACGCGTATTGAAAATTATTTAGCCACTAAGGGCAAGCAAATCATAGGTTGGGATGAAATACTTGAAGGTGGATTGAGTCCAAATGCAACCGTTCAGAGCTGGCGTGGTTTTGAAGGAGGCATTGAGGCCGTAGAGCAAGGTCACGATGCCATCATGAGTCCAACATCACATGCCTACTTTGATTATCCAGTAAGCAGTATCGATGTGCCAAAGGTGTATTCATACAGTCCTATACCTTCAGGATTGGATCCGTTGGATGCAGGACATATTTTGGGTGGTGAATGTAATTTATGGTCAGAACGCATTCCAGATGTAGAAACATTGGACCGCCGATTCTTACCTCGTGGTATTGCAATGGCTGAGGTCTTGTGGTCGCACCCTTCCAAACGCAATTATGACGCTTTCTGGCAAAGGCTCCAGCTTCATTATCCGATGTTGGATGTGTTAGGGTACAGTTACGATGTAGAACAAGTACCGGTTATTTTATCCTCTTCAAACGAGAGTTATAATGGTAAGCTCGAGTTGAGAGCAACGGTAACTCCGGCCTTTCCTAATCTACAACTCGAACTAAGTTCTCCTTCAGGCATACTATCGGATAGTACCGCTACTTTTTCTAGTCTCGGCGTTCACTCTATGCAGGTGCAGCCTCAACGCGATGGGCGAAGCATGGGCCGGATATTGAAGTACGATTTTACGGTTCACCAAGGGCTACTTACGCACAGTTGTTTAACCAGTCCTCCCACCGAGCCTTATACGGGTACGAAGGATATTCCATTGGCTAACGGGGTGTTGGGATCGGAGAATTACAGAGATGGAAATTGGGTAGGATATTTGGGACCTGATCATTTCGGGGGGCACTTTGGCTGGCAAGAGAAGTATGTGATTGATTCGGTAAAAATTAATTTTCTTCAAAGCCGATTAAGCTGGATCCTTGTCCCAAAATTAGTTTTTGCGGATATTTATGTGGAGAGTGATGTCGTAGAGCGTTATCAGTGGGACAGAGATGTGAGTATCAATGAAGAAGGAACGTTCATTCATACCATGACCTTAGCACCAGAGGGCGGTTTTCCTCCAACGAATTCGATTAATTTCGAGATACCGAATACCGAAAAATTGCCAGATAGCCACCCTGCAGCGGGACAACCTGTTTGGCATTTCTTGGATGAAATACAGATATATGGCCGACCAATTTGAAATAGAAATCGCAATTGAGGAACCGGGACATGCCTCGCAACTCATCGATTTGGGTGTTCACAGAATAGAATTGTGCAGTAATCTCAATGAAGGAGGATTAACCCCTTCCGCTGCTCAAATTGAAATGACTGTAGATGTCAGCGACCTTCCTGTATATGTCATGTTGCGCCCGCGTGCAGGGGATTTTATCTACAATAGATTAGAAAAGCACATGATGCTCGAGGAACTTAAAATCTTAAGTGATTGTGGTGCTTCAGGAATAGTATTTGGAGCGCTCGATGGAGGTCGAAATGTGGATGCCGAATTCGTGGAATTGGTTGCACAATTTGCACAGGACTATGGATTGGGAATGACGTTTCATCGTGCTTTTGATGCCTGTGCGCGACCACAAGCAGCGATGGAGCTGCTCGTTGAGTTGGGCGTTGAACGCATATTGACCAGTGGTTTTTTGCCCACAGTNAAGGATGGTTTACCCGCTTTAAAACAGTTGTGTGAGCAAGCAGCTGGACGTATTGAAATTCAAGCGGGATCTGGCGTTAGCGCTGAAGTTGTAGATGACTTGTGGTCAGCGGGTATTCGTTCTTACCATTGCACGGCACGCATGAAAATGCAGGCGCGTGAAGATACTGTCGAATCGAAGCTCGGTTTCGGTGATTACTGGTCGCTTGACCGTAAAAAAGTAGAACAGCTCAGTGATGCGCTTTGGCGCAAATTGGCATAAAAAAACCCGCACGAGGCGGGTTTCTTTTTATCTGTACCTGAGGGTTATTTCCCCCAACGTTGGATTTGAGCGATATCTATTGATAATGGAATAGGCACACCAGGAACAGTAACCGTGAGGTTAGTGTCTGTTCTAAAGATAAAAGCGTCTTGTTCTAGTGTTTTAATCACAAAGTTTACATTTGAGGCTCCAACACCGCCACTACCTGGGATTTCAATCCCAAGATCGAGTCCTTTGAGTACAAGAATTGTATCGTTTTTGATCGCCCAACCCAATGAATCCATGCGGGTCCCCGCTGAATCGATGGTTAGACCTCCGTCTTCCATGAAGTTTGCTTCCATTGCAGTCGTATTTTGAACATCCGAAGAGTCTATGAATGGCAATGCTTGAATATTAATCTGCGTATTGATTCCAGTCCATACGCCTGTCACCTTGAATTCGGTGCTTTTGTTTTCCCATTTCGTACAAGCGGCTAATGAAGCAGCAGCTACGATGAATAATGCAATTTTTTTCATGATTGGTTTTTTAAGTGCTGTAAAGATGCCAAATTTTATGCCAATTCCCTTAGCGCTGCATCCCGATCTTTTGACAACTGTCGTTTTAAATCTTCTAATGTGTTGAAATGATAGACTTCCCTATACTTTTTTGAGACCTCAAAACAGATGCGTTTACCGTATAAATTCCCATCAAAATTGAGAATATGTACTTCGACNGAGCGTTGTGTAGCACCGACGGTTGGTCGACGACCGATGTTGGCCATGGCTTTAAAGGTTTGCCCGTCAATGCGCACGAACCCGAAATACACACCGTCAGAGGGCACCAACTTTCGGATAAAATCAAGACCGATATTGGCAGTGGGGAACCCTATTGTACGGCCTATTTGATCCCCTTTTATAACAGTGCCGCTTAAGGTGAATGGGTGCCCTAAATATTCAGCAGCTAAACCAACATCGCCGCGATGTAAGGCTTGACGTATTTTGGTACTNCTCACATTTACACTTTCCACATCAAGAGCTGAAATTTCTTGGACCTCGAACCCGTAAATTGGACCGAATTCTTTAAGGTGCTCGAAACTACCTTCTCTATTTCGTCCGAAATGATGATCGTAGCCAATCACTAAGTGCTTCACGCCAATAGTATTCACGAGAATCTCACGAACGAACTCTAATNAAGGTGTACGCGAAAACTCTTTACTAAACGGATGTATGATCAGATGATCTAATCCGGTTTTTTCAAAAAGTTCAATTTTTTCTTCGATACTCGAGAGTAATTTGAGCTCAACATCCGGCTGTAAAACCACTCGCGGATGCGGGTCAAAAGTGAGTAAAACGCTTTCTCCACCGACTTTGTGGGCGGTTTGAACCAACTGACTTACTATTTTCTGATGGCCCAGGTGCACTCCGTCAAATGTCCCAGTGGTAGCGACAGCGCATTCTAACGTATTAAATTCGGCTAAGGAGCGGTATACTTTCAACGTGTGTTGTATTTTTCCACAAAATAAGCATAGAAAANGCAATACCATGAATAAAATTAACCCGGGACAAGCCATTCAAGCAGGATGGTTGCGATTTAAAAATCAAGCAGCACTCTACGTTGCCTTTACAGTAGTCTACTTTGTTCTTCTTACCCTCATTTCCTCAGTGGGTAATGGTGTAGGTACAATGTTTGGATTCCTTGGGGGGGCGAAAGCCACTTTAGCGATATCGTCCATCATCTCCGGTGTAGCGGCTAGCTTCCTTACACTGGGTTACGCGCATGTAGCGCGTAAGGACCAGTTAGGCGAAGCCGTAGAATTCAGCACTTTTTTCGATGCCTTTCGTGTAAATCAAAAATCACTGCTTCAAGTAAGTGNAGTAACGAGTTTAGTCGGCTTGATTTCGGTCATCATGTTCCCGGATGAATTCTTTAATATGGCCTCAGGGCAGATTCAAGATCCGGATGAAATCCTCATGTTGATTCAAGACATGGGTATCGATCTGCGCGAAAGTAGTGGGACACTCATTGCGGTAGGATTGATTCAGTTGGTCTTTAGTATTGGACTTATGTTCTCAACGTACAAGGCGTCTATAGACGGTAGTGATCTGTTTGAAAGCATCACTTGGAGTTTTAAAGTGAGCATGCCGAACTTTCTGAGAATTTTTATCACCTTTTTTCTCGTGGGTATACTCACGNTAATTTTCACGGTTTTAACCCTATTTATAGGACTTCTCGCAATTATTCCGATCGTCATGCTTGTCTATTATGACATGTATGATCAGGTTTCTGACGATCAGGTTTTAGGGATTCCGCTGGATGAAGAGGGATCGGTTTAAGAAGATNTTAGGGTAACCATCTAGCGAAGGATTGCCACCCATGCACTGCATGTGCGGCGGCCTTCTGATAGGTTGCATGCCTACGAAAAGCTCAGTCTCGCTTTGCGAGCTCAGGGCTTTTTTGTTTTTCTGCTTCCGCTAAGCAAGCTTGCATCGTGTTAAAAACAAAAAAGCCCGATCGCATTGCAACCGGGCTTCTCTTTGTTGGTGCGGATGAAAGGACTCGAACCTTCACGCGATAAAGCACTAGTGCCTAAAACTAGCGTGTCTACCAATTTCACCACATCCGCTTCCATTGGGACGGCAAATATAGATAGAAAAATTACTTTGAGAGAAAAAATGATTGGGTGGCTTGAAAAATTAACTTTGCTCAAAATCCTTACACATGGCAAGTTTTGATCCCAACGAGCTCGGAACCAAAGAGCGTCACAGTTTATTGCTAGGAGCCATAGCTCCTAGACCTATCGCTTTGGTGAGTACCGTAGACGAATTTGGCAATAATAACCTCAGCCCGTTCAGCTTCTTCAATATATTTAGTTCCAATCCCCCAGTGGTTATTTTTTCTGCCGCGAGAAGAGTCAGAAACAACACAACTAAGGATACGCTGCACAATGCGATGCAGCAAAAGCAGGTGGTCATAAACGTTGTTAATTATGCGATTACGCAGCAGGTGAATCTTAGTTCCGCGGAATATTCGTCGGATGTAGACGAGTTTGTGAAAAGCGGTTTGACGCCAATAGAATCTGATCTGGTTTCACCGAGAAGAGTGAAAGAAAGTCCTGTCAGTCTAGAATGTGAAGTACGCGATGTACTTCATATGGGCGAAGAGGGCGGAGCAGGTAACCTGGTGATGTGTGTGGTTAAAAAAATGCACATTGCCGATGATGTCTTATCGGATAATGGAGGCATTGATCAGGATGCAATTGATTTAGTGGGTAGATTGGGCAAAGCGTGGTGGGTAAGAGCTTCAGGCGATGCTTTGTTTGAATTGGCACCTCCAAAGTTGGGAATAGGTGTGGATCAAATTCCGGATGTTATTCGCCGCTCGACTATTTTGACAGGAAATAATTTAGGCCAATTGGGTTCTGAAATTACACTTCCAACTGCTGAAGAGGTAGAGGGAAAGAAAAATGATTTTGATGTCCGTCGCATCTTACAAAATTTTGCTGACGGAATAGAATTGCGCGAGCAATTACATGAAATGGCCAAAGACTTATTAGACAATGGCCAAGTGAAGGAAGCTTGGAAAGTATTATTAATAGATAAATCGGCCCGATAAACGGGTAAGCAGATGCAGTTAGAAGCGAGAATCCAGCGTATTATGGATGAGCAGGTCATTTCAGACCGATTCAAAAAAAGAGAATTCGTAGTCCAAACTAAAGACCAATATCCTCAGACGTTATTGTTCGAGTTTACTCAGGACAAAACGGGCGTTTTGAATAATTTCAAGGAAGGTCAAGAAGTCAATATTGAATTCAATATTCGTGGACGCGAGTGGACGCCTCCTCAAGGCGGTGATACTCGTTACTACACGACGCTTCAAGCTTGGAGAATGAATGCCGTTGAAGCGGCTGCAGGACCTGGGCCATCGGATTTACCTCCGGCAGGACAGCCATTCACACCTTCTGGTGCAGATAATTCGGTTCTAGACGACGACTTACCGTTCTAAAAGAGACCGACGTGTTTTCATCTACAAACAATCCATTATACTTCATTGGGCAAGGGGACTGGGAAGTTCCCGACCCTAATGATGTCTCGAACGACGAGGGTTTGATCGCACTTTCTTGGGAGCTTAGCCCTCAGATGTACGATCGACTTTATCCCTCTGGAATCTTTCCATGGTTTGAGCAAGAAGGGGTTGTGTTCTGGTTTTCTCCAGAGGTACGGAGCATTACTGCAACGGACCAAGTGAAAATATCGAAAAGCATGCGTCCGTACATCAACGGTAGAAAGTGGCGTTTCACAGTGAATACCGCATTTGAGCAAGTGTTGGAAAAGTGCAGTGCGGTGGAGCGACCTGGACAGGCAGGTACTTGGATTACTGAAAAATTCCGCGAAAATTTTATAGCACTCCATGAAGATGGTAAGGGCTTCAGCTTTGAAGTCTGGGATGGTCAGGAATTGGTCGGGGGTACTTTTGGTGTTATTACCGGTGCAATTTTCGTTGGTGAAAGCATGTTCCATACGCAGGCCAATGCTTCTAAATATGCGTACATAGGCATGTGTCAATACCTAGAGGCGCAGGGAGTTGTTGCCGTCGATAACCAGTTGCCTACGGAACATTTAGACAGTCTAGGCGCTGTGAATATGGAGCGTGAGGAATTCCTCGAAATCATGCATCATCATGCTGGACTAGCAGTGCTAGATGTCGAGGTTCCTTCTACAGAACATTTTCGCTTATCTCTCTAATTACGCTTGCCCCAAACGGTGCTTAGCGTGTTCAGACTCAATACACTTATCGCAATGAGGCCCCCAGGTATAAGACTTAAATAGGCCTTACCGGTGATGAGATACGGATAGTATTCCCGGATCATACCGCCCCAAGAAGGAACGGGCGGTTGCGCACCAATTCCTAAAAAGCTTAGCCCGCTTTCGATCAGAAGGGCGCTGGCAAAATTAGTTGCACAAATAACCACAAGCGGACCCCATGTATTGGGGAGTATTTCTTTGAAGATGATGTGTGGTGTCGAGAAACCAAGGACTTTCGCTGCCTCGACATATTCCTTCGACTTTTCACCTAAAAATTGGCCTCGAATCACACGTGCTACCTCAACCCACATCGTTAGACCGACTGCAATGAAGACTTGCACGATTCCCTTACCCAGGACAAAGGTCAATGCAATGACCAAAAGAAGGGTTGGGATGGACCAAAGCACTGACATGGCCCATGTAAGGAACTGGTCTAGTCTACCGCCGTAGTAACCGGCAAAGGCACCTACTGGGATTCCAATAAGTAGTGAGATGCCTACTGCTATGAACCCTACAGTGAGACTTATCCTACTGCCTAAAATGATACGAGAAAAATGATCCCTACCGTACTTATCGGTTCCAAACAAATGCAAACCCATATCCGTACTACTACCCGGTCCTAAAAGTGCTCTCTGTAGGTCCATGTCGTTGGCGTTGGCAGTATGGTCCAGCACGACCAGTGGTGCTGCTGCAGCCATAACGACAATGAGCATCAAAAAACCGAGTGCGATTTTTTGCCCCAGTTCCAGTTGTCCTATGCTATTGCGCCAGTTCACTTACAATAATATTCGCTTCACGCAGTACGAGGTCTTTTGAAAGCCCTTTGTACCATTTGTGATATATTTCAGCTTGCGCACTATCAGTTGCCACTGTAGGGTGATGATCTAAAGCAACAATACCTAAACTGTCGTTTAGTTTTGAGAGATTTTTATACGCTTCACTTGCTGATTTGATTGAATCTTGAAACCCGAGATAGTTGTTGTAATTCAGTGGAATCCATTTGTCCTTATCTCCTTCTGCAATCCAATCCGCATACGCTTCGTATTTCGTAAATGCCGGGTTTGAAGCCACCCGTTTCTGGGCCGATTTTTTGGCTTTTGTAAATTGTTTCTCCCATTGGGTTATAGGAGTGAAATCGGCTTTTTCCACAAAATCAATAGCCAATGCGTTTTCGTATTCCTTTTCACCAATCTCGATGCCGTCGTAAGCCCCCGGTAATGAAATATCTGGTACAACACCTTGAAGTTGGGTCGTGCCGCCAGAGATGCGATAAAACTTCTCTGTAGTTATTTTAATGGCACCCAGAGGTTTTAATTGCTTCAACGAAGCAGGTACTGCGCGGTCAAAATCAAACATATTTTGCACGGTTCCTTTGCCGTAAGTAGATTTTGAGGGGCCGACAATCAAAGCACGGCCGCGATCTTGCAATGCCGCACTGACAATTTCTGACGCTGAAGCGCTGTATTCATTAACAAGAACTACGAGCGGTCCGTCCCAATACACTGAGCTGCTACGGTTGTTTTTAGCACGAGTACCGCTTTGGAAATTTTTGACTTGAACCATAGGGCCATTTCCAGTAAAGAGGCCCGCAATTTCAATAGCTGCTTGTAATGAACCGCCTCCGTTTCCTCGAAGGTCAAGAATCATACCTTCCACCCCAGCTTCTTTGAGTTTGATGATTTCATTTTTAACATCCTCAGCCGCATTATGGTTGTTCTTGTCGTAGAAATTGACATAGAATTTCGGTAACCTAATGTACCCCGTTTTGCCTATGCTTTCTTGAATGCATTCACCAGTTTTCTTATCATAAACCGCACCGTCTAAAAGGGTACTACGGGCAAAAGTGCTTTCAATTTCGACGATGTCACGAATGATCGGGATGACTTGTCTAGCGCCGTCTTTCTTTTTGACCGTTAGACGCACTTCACTTCCTTTTTTGCCTCGAATGAGTTTGATTCCATCACGTACTTTGTAACCAACGACGTCCACAGGTTCAGCCTCGCCCTGGGCAACGGCTAAAATTTTATCACCTGCTTCAAGATCGCCTTGTCTCCAGCAAGCTGAACCCACTATAATTCGTTCTATGGTAATGTAGTCTCCGTCTTGTTTTAATTGGGCACCTATACCTTCAAACTGGCCCGTCATGCTCAATTCAAAGTCTTCGTTTTGTTGCGGTGCGAGATACGAGGTGTGCGGATCAAATGCCTCGCAATAGGCATTCATATACATGCCAAACCACTCTAATCGACTCACGTCCATCAGGTCTTCGTGCCATTCATTCTGCAATTCTAATTCTTTTTCGCGCGCTTTAATTTCGAGCGTTTCGAATGACTTTAACTCAACGGTTTCGTCGGTTTCGGCATCTTCTTTTTGTGCACGATCCTTTTCGTAAATACGATTCAGAACGCGCCATTTCAAATGTTTACGCCAAAACTCCACATGCTCTTCATTATTTCGAGCGAAGGTTCTCGATTCAGGGTTATTTCCAATGCGTTCGTCTAGCGTGTAGTCGAAAGGTTCGGAAAGCAGCTGTGTGTAGATTTCCTTTGAAGCATCAATCGTCCTTGTGATTAATCCATAGCTGAGCGTGAAGAATCTCGTATCACCTAACTGAAAGAGGTTGTCCAATTCTTTTTTGTAGCCCGCTAATTGATCGACCTCATTCTGTGTCAAAAACAGTTTGTTGTAATCTAATGTGTTCAGGTAATTCTCATACACCTGTTCACTGAGCGCATCGCCTACCTCTTTTGGCTGCAAATGCACATTGGTTAAGGCGTCTCTTACCAACGAAAAGATCACGGCCTCTTTTTCTTCTTCCGGGCCGAACCATTTAAACCCTAAAACAACCAAAGCTCCCACAACTAGTGGGAGTAAATATTTGAGATTTTTACGCTGCATAAGTCTCTGAATCATAGAATAGGCAAGGTACAATCTTTGTTCCAAGCTTCGGCAATTCGAACGTTAAAGGAATGCAAACGCGAAGGGTCTCACATAAGTCCGTAAAAGGCAAAATGTTACTTACCTTTGCACCCCCTTTTGAAGGGAGTTTTGCAACATTTAATTCCACAGTAATGAACATCAGCAAGAACGAAGTAGACGCACTAAACCTATTAGTGAACATTGAGATCACCCCAGAAGATTACCAAACGAAGGTGAGTGATGTATTGGAAAATTACCGCAAGCGCGCGAATATTCCGGGATTCCGTCCAGGGAAAGTGCCTATGGGCTTGATCAAAAAACAATACGGTAAAGCCGTACTCATTGAAGAGATTAACAACCTCTTGCAAGACAGTATTTACAAATACATTACTGATGAAAAGTTGAACATCCTCGGCAATCCAATGCCGGTAGAACAACCGGATTTAGATTTTGATACGGCTGGATCTTACAACTTCCAGTTTGAATTAGGCTTAAGCCCTGAATTTGAGGTAGGCATTTCAAAGAAGAATAAAGTCAAAGCCGTTAAAGTTGTTGCAGATAAAAAAGTTCTTGATACCTACGTAGAGGATATCCGTAACCGTTACGGAAAAATGTCTGCTCCTGAAAAACCTGAAGTTACTGACATGTTCCACGGTACATTCACTGAAGTGGATGCGGAAGGAGCGGTTGTAGACGGCGGTATCGTAAAAGAGGATACCCAAATCATGGGTTCAAACTTGAAAACCAAGAAAGCTCAAGGCGAATGGTGTAAGGCTGCAGCAGGCGATGTACTGCCTGTTGACGCTTCGAAGAGTTTTGTGAAAGGTTACAATGCTGCAGGTCTTTTAGGTGTCACAGATGCCCAATTAGAAGCCTCAACAGGTCTTTTCCACTTCGAGCTGAAGAGCGTTGCACGCATGGAGCCTGCAGAGATGAACCAAGAGTTCTTTGATAAAGTATACGGAGAAGGCGCAGTGACCAGTGAGGATGAAATGCGCGAGAAGATGAAGGAAGAAGCAGAGCGCATGTACATGAACGAATCGGATCAGTACTTCCTTAACAATGTTGCTGAATACTTATTGGGTAAAACGAAATTTGACTTACCTGTCGCGTTCTTGAAGAAATGGATGCAAACGGCAGGCGAAAAACCGGTTTCAGCCGAAGAGATTGAGGCGGACTGGGAGAAAACAGAACGTGGATTGCGTTACCAATTGATTGAGAACAAAGTCATTCAAATGGGTGAGATTTCTGTTTCTCAAGATGAACTCGTTGACCACACTATAGGAATGGTTAAGGCACAATTTCAACAATATGGACAGCAGGGAATGGACGATGAAATGTTGAAAGGCATTGCTGAAAATGCGCTGAAAAACGAGGAGGAAGCTCGCCGAATCAATGATCA
>NYXD01000087.1 GCA_002685435.1 Cryomorphaceae bacterium
AGGTGACGATCACTTATGTAGCGTTGGGTTAAACGCACACATGCTTCAATAGCATCCGGTGTATAGATAACGTTGTGATGCTCTTCATATTTATCCTTTATGTTGTTCAAAATTTGAATGGTCTCTTCAGGTGAGGTAGGATCCACTGTCACTTTTTGGAATCGACGTTCCAGGGCTCCATCTTTTTCAATGAATTGGCGGTATTCATCTAAAGTCGTCGCTCCTATACATTGAATCTCACCGCGAGCAAGAGCAGGTTTAAACATATTTGAAGCGTCTAAACTTCCCGTTGCTCCTCCGGCGCCCACGATCGTGTGTAATTCATCAATAAATAAGATGATATCGTCGTTTTTTTCTAATTCGTTCATTAGCGCCTTCATACGCTCTTCAAACTGACCGCGGTATTTTGTACCGGCAACTAGACTAGCAAGATCTAAACTCACGACTCGCTTATCGAACAAAACGCGACTTACTTGCTTGTCCACGATACGTAGAGCTAATCCTTCAGCGATAGCACTTTTACCTACACCAGGCTCACCAATGAGTAGGGGGTTGTTCTTCTTGCGTCTACTTAGAATTTGAGAAACTCGCTCAATCTCTTTCTCCCGACCGACTACCGGATCTAATTTCCCTTGGGCCGCAGATTTCGTTAAGTCCTTCCCAAAATTATCGAGAACTGGCGTTTTACTTTTTTCTTTACCTCTTTCGCGTTGGGGTGATTTCCGCGCCCCACCTGCACGACTTGCGTCGTCCATATTATCTTCATCATAACTCATTGAAGGGGAGGTCAGATCTGTATCGTCAGCATCCAAACCACGATCCGTTTCAATATAGTTGCTCTGGTATTCACTTTTAACAGCATCGTAACTAGCCCCTAATTGACCCATGATACCACTAATAGGATCGTTGTCGTTTCGCAATATGCACAACAATAAATGCGGGGTACGAATCACTGGACTTTGAAACAGTTTTGCTTCCAAAAAGGTGGTTTTTAACGCTTTCTCGGCTTGACGGGTCAGCGGCAGGTTTTTTCCACTAACCTGAGTGTTTGTAGCATAAGGCGCGGCTACCTGCTCAATTTTACTACGAATTTGTTTGAGGTCTAAACCTAAATCTTTCAAGATTTGAATGGCAGTTCCATCGCCGTCTCTTAAAATACCGAGCAAAAGATGCTCCGTTCCTATATAATCATGGCCTAGACGCAGTGCTTCTTCCTTACTAAAGGTGATCACATCTCTCACTCTGGGGCTAAAGTTCTCTTCCATAATTGTTGTTTTGTGGTACGTTACTCTAAGAACACAATACGTGCCAAAGGGTTCTATTCAAATCTAAATGGTCTTTTCGGCAGTTCACAGGGTACAATTCAAAGGTTTGTTAACATTCGAATGTGGATAAATGCCTCAAGTAAACCGGGAGCCGATGGGACTTTAGGGGCTTCAAAAAGCTATATTTGAAAATTACGAAAAAACCCGGCTTCGGCCGCACTAAATACTGACAATATGGCGCAGGGAGAACGCATTATTCCCGTAAATATTGAGGAGCAAATGAAAAGCTCCTACATCGATTATTCGATGTCGGTCATCGTTTCTCGTGCACTTCCAGACGTGCGTGATGGATTAAAACCCGTTCACCGTCGAGTCCTATACGGAATGCATGATATGGGTGTTACCAGCTCGAAATCCTATAAAAAATCTGCAAGAATTGTGGGGGATGTACTGGGTAAGTACCATCCTCATGGCGATAGCTCGGTATACGACACTATGGTGCGTATGGCACAGGACTGGTCCTTACGATACACTCTCGTTGATGGTCAAGGTAACTTTGGTTCTGTTGATGGAGATAGCCCAGCAGCAATGCGTTACACGGAAGTTCGTATGCGAAAGATTGCGGAGGAGATGCTTTCTGACATCGATAAAGACACCGTAGATTGGCAGTTAAACTTTGATGATTCCTTAAAGGAGCCAACAGTGCTTCCTACACGTATCCCAGGTTTGCTCGTAAATGGTGCTTCGGGTATTGCTGTTGGTATGGCGACTAATATGCCACCGCACAACCTCACTGAGAGTATCAATGCTATCAACGCATACATTGATAACGATGCGATAGAGATTGATGAGTTAATGAAGCACATCAGTGCACCAGATTTCCCAACGGGAGGGACCATATACGGTTATGAAGGTGTAAAAGATGCATTCCACACAGGTAGAGGACGTATAGTCCTTCGTGGAAAAGCTACGATTGAAGAAGTACGTGGCCGCGAATGTATTATTGTAACGGAAATCCCATACCAGGTCAATAAGGCCGAAATGATCAAAAAGACCGCAGAATTGGTCAACGATAAAAAAATCGAAGGTATCTCAGATATCCGCGATGAAAGTGATCGTAAAGGTATGCGCGTAGTATACGTCCTAAAGCGCGATGCTGTACCAAACGTAGTGCTTAACAAACTATACAAATTCACACAGCTTCAAAGCTCGTTTTCTGTGAACAACATTGCACTGGTCAATGGTCGTCCGGAAATGCTGAATTTGAGAGATATGGTAAAACACTTTGTGGCCCACCGCCACGAGGTAGTTGTTCGCCGCACAGAGTATGAACTTCGTCAGGCAGAAAAACGTGCACACGTTCTTGAAGGCTTGCTTATTGCGATCGACAATCTCGATGCTGTTATTAAGCTTATTCGTGCATCTGCCACGGTAGATGAAGCTAAGTCAGGCTTAATGACTGAATTCAAACTTTCGGATGTCCAGGCGAAAGCCATCCTAGAGATGCGCCTTCAAAAGTTGACGGGTCTCGAACGTGATAAGATCAAGGCAGAGTATGAAGATCTGATGAAGACTATTGAATACTTAAAAAGTATTCTAGGCGACAGAGTCCTGAGAATGGAAATCATCAAGGATGAACTTCTCGAGATTAAAGAGAAGTACGGCGATGAGCGCAGAACAGCTATTGAATTTGCAGGTGGCGATGTGAGTATTGAAGATATGATCCCTGATTCTGAAGTCGTCATTACTATTTCGCATGCAGGCTACATTAAGCGCACACCACTCACTGAATACAAAAAACAGAACAGAGGAGGCGTTGGTACAAAAGCTGCTAGTACTCGAGATAAGGACTTCATAGAACACGTATATGTAGCCACGAACCATCAATACATGCTCTTCTTCACTGAGCAGGGAAGGTGTTTCTGGATGCGAGTGTACGAAATTCCGGAAGGTAGCCGTCAAAGTAAGGGTAGAGCCATTCAGAATTTGATTAATCTACCTCAGGACGATAAGGTATTGGCGTTCATTAACGTACTTAACCTCAAAGATGAAGACTACATCAACAACCACCATATTGTGATGTGTACTAAGAAGGGTGTGATAAAGAAAACGTCCTTAGAGGCGTATAGCCGTCCTCGTGTCAATGGTATTAATGCAATTACTATACGCGAAGGGGATACCTTGCTTGAAGCCAAACTCACTAATGGCGAGCAAGACATCATGCTTGCTGTACGCAGCGGTAAAGCAATTCGCTTCCCAGAGACAAAGGTTCGCTCTATGGGCCGCAGCGCTTCTGGTGTAAGAGCCATTACTGTAGATCATGAAAACGACGAAGTTGTTGGAATGATTGTAGTGAAAGAAGGCGACGGATTTGACGTCATGGTCGTGAGCGAAGCTGGCTACGGTAAGCGTTCTTCTCTTGANGATTACCGGATTACCAACCGCGGTGGCAAAGGTGTCAAAACCATTACTGTTACAGAAAAGACCGGCGAATTGGTCTCGCTTAAAGCGGTCACAGACGAAGATGATTTGATGATCATTACGAAGAAAGGTACTATGATCCGCATGGGTGTAAATACGTTGAGAGTAATGGGTCGAGCGACACAAGGTGTCCGATTAATCAACCTTCGTAAAGGCGATGAAATTGCTTCAATTGCGAAAGTTCCAGCTTCTGAGGAAGAAGAGGAACTGCTTGATGCGGAAGGAAATGTAATNGTNGCNNCAGAAGGAGAGGAGGGTGCAACNGCACCGGAAGCNCCAACTGAAAGCGAAGATTAATANCAGTATTTTGAACAATGGCGCGGTGTTTGTTCTTTNNGAGACNCTTACATTTGTGACCNTATTNAAAAATTGAAACTAAAGACAATGAAAAAAGTACTCGTCGCCTTAACGATGACCATGACATTAGGACTTTCTGCTCAAGAAGCTCCTAAAGTTACCAGTGCAATCATCGCATTAAGAGGCAATGAATTGGTAGAAGCGAAAGGCTTTATAGATGAAGCAACTGACATCATCGCTAGTAAGAACCAAGCTGAGATTAAAGAAAAAATCTTATCGAAGTTTTACTACAACAAATCTTTAATTTATTCTAAGATTGCTGCTTCTCCTGATGCTGCTACTAAAGCGCTCGACGAAAATGCAAATGATGTAGCTGCGCAAAGTATTTTGGATTTAATCAAGTTTGAATCTGCAGCGAAAAAGCAGCCTTACACTGATGATGCCATTCAAAACGTTCCTAACATTGCTTACAACTACCTTATTGAGGCAAGCGCTGCCTACGAGTCGGGAGATTATGAAGGCGCTTACCATGGTTACATGAGTGCTTTTGAGCTGAAGAAAAATGAGCTTCTAGGTGAGTTTTCTAGTCTCGATACAGGATTGTTATTCAATGCCGGTATCATCGCTGGGCAATCAGGTAACATAGAAGCAAGTGTAGAAGCATTCCGCAGCTGTTTAGACTTAGGATATAAAGGCATTACCTATACGGCTACTTACGTAACAAGCGGTGCACCCCAGCAATATCCAAATAAGACTGCTATGGAGAAGGATTTAGAACTTGGTTTAGCCACTGATCCTGTAGTAGGTGATGATGTTCGTCCTAGTGTTTATATCAGCTTAATCAATGCTTACAAAAAGTTAGAGGACGAAGAGAATTATACACTCACCTTGAGCGAAGCAAGAGCAAATTACCCTGAGAATAAGGATTTACTTGACATTCAGTTGCAGTCTTTCCTCGACAATAAGGATTATGACGGTGCATTAGCCAACCTTGATGAAGCGATTGAAAAGAATCCTACTAAAGGAATTTACCATTTTGTGAAAGGAAATATTTTACAAACTGAGTTGAAAGATTTAGATGCGGCGCTAACTGAATACAAGCGTGCGGTAGAATTGGATTCGACGTTGAGCGATGCAATGTATATGTGTGGCTTAGTTTACATTGATCGTGCGAATGAGATTACTGAACAGATGAATAACCTAGGTTTAAATGAAACGCGTAAATACAATGCGTTAAAGGACAAGCAAAAAGGTGTTTTCGAAGAAAGTCTGCAGTATTTCGAAAAGTCGTACGAAATGAATCCTAACGATATGGATATTGTTCGTGCACTCATGGAGGTTTACAGAAAAGTAGGTGACTACCAGAAGTCTATGGACATGAAAGCGGTCATAGAGTCTGCAGGCGAATAGCACAATCAAATAAACACAGGAGAACCTCAGTATAGACTACTGGGGTTTTCTTTTGCCTTTTTTACATTTAGGTTATAATATATATTATGTTAAATAGTGTTTTAGTAAAATAGGTATGCTACCCTGTTATAGGTTTTGAGCCACGTTTCATTGTACCCTTAGACTTACTGTAATTATCCTTTGAACGGGCCATTTGATCCTCGTAACGCGGATCCGGAATAACAGCCAGCTTATACAAAGCCGAAGCCTCAATGCTGTAAAAGCCAAATTCTTCAACTACACGGCCTTGAACCTTGTAAAGTCCTTTACCACGGAATGGAAATTGAGCGGCAATGTTTGGAAAATGTACGCTATCAAGAAAATCACCGTTCTGATCTATGAATGTGGCAAAATTCATACGGTCCCCTTTTTGCGTCTTCGTATCCTTAACCGTAACCAGGTATCCGTAGCCAATCACAAAATGTCCCAGCTTCTCTGGCAGTTCTATGGCTGTAGTCCCTTGATCCATAGGTTCATCTGCTAATAAAAACGGATCAGCTAATGGGAATCCTAGCAATTCTATTTCATCGAAAGCCCGCTCTAATGCAGATTGCTCTAACAGCGGAACCTTATAGTCGTGTGAACTGACCGTTCCTTTAAACAGACTGGGCGACGCAGCGGGCACAGCGGACTGTTTATGTCCCTTTAACATGTGGTGCGCTTCCCACAATAACGTTTGTTTAGCAATACCTGTAAACCTAAAGGCGCCTATTCTAATGAGTAGTGTTAACTGTTCGATGCCAATGGAAACGCGGTCTATAAAGTCTGTAAGATTATGAAAAGGGCCTCCCTCCTGTCTTTCTCGACCTATGGTCACTCCTACGGTCTCATCTAAGCCATGCAGCAAAACAAACCCCAAATAGATTATGGTTCCGCGAATGACCGTAGGGTAATCGCCCTGCTGTACACACGGAGCTTCCACTATTCCGCCAAGTTTTCTGGCCTCGTGTACATAAAACTCCGTACTGTAAAAACCGCCAAAGTTATTGATGACAGCCACCATGTACTCCAGAGGATAATGTGCTTTCAAATAGAGGCTTTGATAACTTTCAACAGCATAAGAAGCACTGTGTCCCTTAGCAAAAGCGTAGCCTGCAAAACTTTCTATTTGACGCCAAATATCTTGTGCCAATTCAGAACCATACCCGCGCGCTTCACAGTTTTTAAAATACTGATTTTCAACACGTTTAAACTCTTCTCTTGAACGAAATTTACCAGACATGCCACGGCGCAACACATCGGCTTCGCCTAAGGACAAACCGGCAAAATAATGGGCCACTTTAATCACATCTTCTTGGTATACCATCACCCCAAACGTATCTGGCATGATATCAAGTAATACAGGATGTGCATCTTGACGCCGCTCCGGATCTGTAAAGCGCAATATATATTCGCGCATCATACCGCTGTTACTAACCCCTGGCCGAATAATGGAGCTTGCCGCTACTAAACCTAAGTATGTATCCACCTTTAATTTCTTAAGCAGCATACGCATCGCGGGCGATTCGACGTAAAAACAGCCCATAGCCCTACCATCGCGCAAAATAGATTTGATTTTCTCATCCTGCTTGAATGCCTGTAAGTTTCGGATGTCTAAGAGTATATCTTCTGGTTTGTTTTTATGGACGATGTGTAATGCATCTTGAATTTTTGAGAGCCCGCGTTGACTAAGGATGTCGAATTTATGAAGTCCAATATCTTCTGCTACAACCATATCAAATTGCGTTGTTGCAAAGCCTTTAGGCGGTAAAAAAGTCCCAGTATGGTAATGTATACTCTTTTCAGCGATCAAAATCCCTCCAGCATGGATGCTTAAATGACTTGGAAAACCCTGTATATAAGTACTGTAACGCAGTACGAGGTGACCCAACTGGTCCAATTCATTGCTACTAAACTTCCCCCTACTCAATTTATCTATCTCATGTTTAGGCANACCAAACACCTTCCCTAGTTCACGAACTACCGCACGGTATTGAAACGTGTTGTAGGTTGCTAATAGCGCGGTGTGCGGAAAGCGTTTAAAGATGTATTGGGTAATATCGTCTCGATCGCGCCAGGAAAAATCAAGATCAAAATCTGGAGGAGATGTCCGGTANAGNTTGATGNAACGCTCAAAATANAAATCCAANTCAATGGGGTCTACATCNGTNATTTTCAACAAATAAGCGANAATACTATTTGCTCCACTCCCACGCCCAACGTAGAANTANCCGCGTTTTTGAGCATAGTTTACAATNTCCCAATTGATCAAGAAGTAGGATACAAANTTCTTCTTTGCAATCAGTTCCAGCTCTTTCTCAATACGCTCCTTTACTTTGAANTCTACCGTTGGATAACGATAAGGTATACCGTCNTAAGCNAATTTTTTAAGCAGGCGTAAATCCTTNTGTTTTGAACCNGTATAGGTCTGTAAGTTCAGTGAGGCTTCATCNGGCAACAAGACANTACANTCCTCNAGTACTTGCTGNGNCTGGCGTAGTAANTANGGTACTTCNACATAGGNACTCNNTAATTCATCNTTAGACAGGTACCGATCGTCTTCTTTCGCTTGTTTGTCCTTTGAGAGTTTGCTNAGCAAGGTNTTTTCATCAATNGCACGCAGTAAGCGNTGTGCATTGTGGTCTCGCTTTCCCCTAAAAGTTGCCGTAGGCATCGCAATGAGTTTNTGTTGACGATGAANATGCGGNGAAAGNTGTAGNAAGCGCAACTGGTCNACCCCTACTCCTATAAGTTCGTTTGNTGCNAGTGNCGNATNGGNCGGAAGACTTTCTAAAGGATAAATGATCCANGCGTCTTTAAGTGCTGCGACNGGAGCGCGCGATGAAAAGCGCTGCTTTCGATGNAGNTGTTCTGATAGGTGATCATTGATNTGGCGAAAGCCTTCCCAATTTTTAGCCAATGCCACATAACAGGGTGTTATTCCATTTCGGAAATCTACTCCAATGACCGCACGCTTTTTAGCGTGATTGCGTAAAAGGTAGAGCACGGTCATGCATGCCGAAGTGTTATTAATATCAGTGATAGCCATCGTGGTCCATGGCTCGCTTTCGAAGAAAGCGAGCCACTCTTTGGGCGAAAGCACCCCGTAACGCAAGCTGTAATAACTGTGCGAGTTCACTAACATCTCTTCTGTTTTTTTCTAGAAACCTAAATCCAACTTGCGTTGACGTGCCTGAGTCATACCCATTCCTTGTAGGCCAAGGTGGGTGTGAATTTCATAATCGTATTCTGCAACCAAACGTTCTCCAATGGGCCTAAGTAATTCAGGTCCGTTGCTACTGGAATTTTTTATTGCCGCTGCTATTGGATAAGCATTAAGTTCTTCAGCAGGATATGGGAAAAGTAAATCCGTTACCTCTGCTAATGGCGTCGTAGGGTCTAACCAAATAGATTCATCTTCTTCATTGAGAATTACAGGTGATCGGTGATGATCGATAGTAGCTGTGATCTTATTGCTCACCGTTGTAATAATCGCAAAACTATCCACCATCTCGCCGGTATCTGGGTTTACCCAGGTATCGTATAATCCTGCGAAAGCGAAAGGAGCTCCATCCCTTTTATAAATGACGTACGGTTTTGACAAACGCTCTTTTTGTGGTCCCTCTATAAATCCATCTGCCAGTACTAGACAGCGTTTAGAGCGAATACTCTGGCGGAAGGCCGGCTTTACCGTAATACCCTTTGCACCGCGATACGTAGGATTGTTTTCTTTGTTGTGATCCCCTTCTGAACGAGCATTAAAAAGGTAAAATGGTTTCTTCGCCCAATACGGAGTAAATCCAAACTGGTAATGCTTTATACGGTCGGAAT
>NYXD01000088.1 GCA_002685435.1 Cryomorphaceae bacterium
CGCCAGAATTCCGCAACTGAAGAAGCCTTGTAGGGGCTGTTAAAGTTCTTTGGCAAAGTGAACCCTAAGAGCATTGCAATACCGATAGCGACGTCCGTATATCCTGAGAAATCTGCATAGACTTGCATGGAGTAGCCAAAGAGTGCACTCATCGTTTCAAAGCCGCTGTAGAGCTGAGGATTATCAAAAACACGATCGATGAATTGGACCGCGAGGTAGTCCGCGAGCACCAATTTTTTAAGCAACCCATTTAAGATCCAGAAAACTGCTAAACCTGCTCGCTCTTTTGTTAGTGCATAGGGTTGATAAAGCTGTGGTATAAATTCGGAAGCGCGAACAATGGGACCTGCGACTAATTGTGGGAAGAAACTGACATAAAAACCAAAGTCAAAGATATTTTTAACCGGCTTTACATGGCCTCGATAAATATCGACGCTGTAAGAAATGGTTTGAAAGGTGAAAAAGGAAATTCCAACGGGTAGCAGGATTCGATCGAAAACGAAACTGGTACCTATAGCATTGTTGGTCCAAAGCGCGAATTGGTTGATTACTTCTAATTCAATTCCCGTTAAATCCTGAAGAAAATCTGCAACAAAATAGGCGTACTTAAAATAACCCAGGACAAAAAGATTCACCACAACGCTTAAAGCGACTAGTGCTTGGCGTTGCCAGCGCACCTTATTCTTAAATATGGCCCAACCGATACCAAAATCTACGATTGTAGAGAATAGTAAGATAATAAAGTAGAAGCCGCTCGTCTTGTAGTAGAAGAATAAGGAAACAGCGAATAGAAAAAGGTTACGACGGGCGGTATGTTTATACACAAGGCTGTAGCCACCCATTACCAATGCAAAGAATACCCAGAAATAGCGCTGCGTGAAAAGCAACGGACTATCCTGTTGGTAGGTTAACCACTCTACAATATTCCACTGTTCCATCATGGGGCCAGTGCTTTTAAATGCTGCTCATAGGCCTCCCAAAAAGCCCAAAACAGTAGGTCAGAATTCAGCCGGTATCCCGCTCTTGTAAAGTGAATTTTATCTGATTTTGCCAGCCGATGCTCTTCCCAGAGCACGATACTGTTTAAACCACCCATTACCCCAAAAAGGTCCCAAACCGCGGCATCGTGTTCTTTGCTCAACTGCTCCATCACACGCACTACATCCAACGCATGTTTGTTTGGAGTGCGTCGCTTGTAGTAACTGTCGTTGTTCGTCATAAAAATAAAAGCGCAATCTGGATTAATGCTGCGAAACCAATCCACAAGTGTATCGTATCGTGCCTTATAATCCTCTGGATGCCAATCGCTATCTGGTTTATATGCATCATTAATTCCCAGTCCAAATATGACCAAGTCGGGTGCCACATACGCCCCCTGCTCAATAAAATTCTCACTGCGTAAGAATGACTTTGTTGCCGCCCCATTTACGCCCAGGGCATGGTATATCAGCCCTGGCTCATCACGCACCATCTGTAAACCCTGTAAAGTATACTGAGATTCACCCTCTTGTGTGGCATCAAAAGAAACGGCAACGGAATCGACCAGTGTATTGAAATACCAACATCGTACACCTGCCGCCGTATCTACGTACGTACTATCCGGCGTTGGTGTGCAAATGGGCACCATGGTGTTACTCTGGTAATGCTCAAAAATTCGAAGTTCTTTAAACGCATAGGCTTCACCAGGGCCACTAAAACTTTGCACTGCGAAACCGGCATCTTTATCGCGTGTTATTGCATCAATCCCACTGAAACCCCAAGGACAATTATTTCGTGGAATAGAATTTCTACATCCCTCCCATGTACCTATTTTCTTGACATAAATATTACCGGGCATATTGGTATTCGCCAATCGGTGCGGGAAAAAGAAACCACGTTCAACGTTTAATTCNGGGGCCAATTGGGCCAAATTCATTCGCATCGTGTGNCTCAGCGTACCGCCTTGAACGTGCGAGCCGCCCATATGTACTACGTTAACCTTTCCCTCGCCTTCAAATATNGTACGGTCTAATTTCTCGAAGAAACTCTCCAAAGCGTCTTCAGATCCAAAATACTGGAGCGACTGTTTCGTCGTATCTAAAAANGGATATTTCAACGAAAGCGCACCTAAAGACTCTTGTCCTTGGAGAACTAAAGTGAATACAATGAACAATAAGGCGAGTCTATGCTTCATTCTACGGATCCTGTTGCGGCACCTGTGCCTTGGTTCATTTGCTTGAATAATGCTGCTGAATCTGCCAAACGCTGCATTTCAGCGCGTTCTATGGCGATCAAAGCTTTGTACTGGTCTTCTAATCCTTTCAAGGCTCGGACGAGCGAGCCACCAACTTTACGCGCTCCTTTGGGCGTGAAATGGATATAGTCCCGCACGGCCAATGCCGGTTCAGCATCTACCCACTTCACCATGGAGCCCGAACCGCCCATAACATCATATAAATCCCAAAAGGCAATACCTCGTGACAGAAGTTCATTACGCAGTTGATGGGTTAAATCTTCCAACAAAGGATAACTTTCAAATACTAGTCCATTTTTTCGTGCCATATCCGAAGGGCCAATGAAAAGGAAAGCTGCATCAGGGTATAATCTTTTCAAATAATCGGCTTGTCGCGCCAATGCACGGGCGAACCTTCCGGCATGCGCCTCATTCTTCAAATAAGGCACGGCATTACCACCGAATTGTAAAATGATTAGATCGTAGGCCTCGCGTTCTAAAGAAGATTTGAACTGTCCCCCGTTCATTTTTGTAAAAATCATCCCGGATGCACCGCGCATAGCTACGTTGTCCGCATGAAAACCAAAGGGGCTCTCGAAACTAATACCATAAACTCTGACCTGCTGCTCAGAACTGATGCGCATTGAAAACTCATCTTCATTCGGAACATCGATCGCTAGTGTCCACTCGCCAGAAGGAAAGATGCGGGTAGAATAAATAGAATCGGCCACTAAAACCTGCACTATGGCCGGCGATTCCCCCTCTAAATGCATTTTAGAGGTGGTAAAGTTTCTTGCACGACTGTATCCCCATTTCCGTTTTTTGAATGCTATGCTACCGACAAATTGACCGCTATCGTTAGGTTCCAGCAAAGTGAAAGAACCTAGATGTCCATATTTCATATCTGAAAAAGCAGTGTCGCGACGTCCAAAAACCGTCTTGCGTATGAGCCCTTCTTCATTTTCAAAAGCTAGGGAAGATGGTGCNACCAGCGGTTGAAGCGCTACAAATCCGAAACCAGTGCCCCCATATTTACGCTGGTACGCATCTCGTAGTTGCATTGTAATGCGGTCACCTTCTAGTTGTGAATCCCCAAAATGGAGTACTCTTACGCGTGCATTTCGATCTACGGATAAGCGCTCCAATGCCTGAAAGAATGGTGCGAATAGCTTCACATCTACCAATTGTATAGCTGTGTCTAAAACAACCGGTTCAGCCACCGGTAATATTTCGGTTTCCTCCGAGAGTAACGGGGCCGTCACCGTATCTGCTTCTTCTATGAGTGCATCCAAAACGGGGTTTTCTGGAACCGCTATTGCTTTGTCAGCAGTGCTATCTTCAGACCAAAGCGTACCTAGTAATTCGCCTGGAGTATAATACCCAATCTCGAATGGTCCCACCTGCCATTTCTCTTTTGGAGAAAGGAAACTCAGTCCCAGCATAAGAGAACCTAGGGCAAATAGAAATAAGAAAAGATGTACCGGTTTATTCATGCCCTAAAGGGTACTAGGGTATTTATCGGGAGAATAATCGGTAATGGTTTGGGTATTGATTTTAAGGCGTTCACCTGCTTTTATCAATTCATCGACTCTATTCCAAGCCTTGATGTTATCTGCGCTGACACCAGGGAATTTGTTGGCAATGCCCCATAAGGTATCCCCGGGCTTGACCTCATAGGTAATGTAGGTACCAGCTAAAGCCAATACCTCTTTATTCTGCGCCTTCGTTTCGATTGTTGGAGTTGCTTCTGGCTTTTTTTTAGGCGCAGCGGCGGCCACTTGAACAGATTCACGCTCATTTGAAGGTACCCAAACGGTCAATTTTTGACCGGGGTAGATCGTGTTGCCTTTAATGCGGTTCCATTTCTGCAAGTCACTTACTTTCACACCTAAGGTTGTGCTGATTCGGCCCAAATAGTCACCGGAGCGCACCGTATAGGTGATGGCATCATGAGTAGATGGATCCGGCATAAAAGACAGCACTTGTTTTCTACGCTTTTCATATTGCGCAAGAAGGTCCGATTCATACGTCTGCTGCTCTTCTACTAATACGTTCCAATCACTGGGACCAGGCCTCCATTCCACTCCATAGAGTGCTGCNCCCTTCGGCAAAACATCTCTTGTTAAATGAGGATTAGCAGATTCAAGNTCGCGCAGTTTTAATTGACCTTCGTCAGCTACTGCACTAAGTAACACTGTTCCTGGTGCTGCTTTCACAGTGGCTTGAAGAGTGAAATCAGATTCTAGTCCGTAATAACGACTCGCGGCCTGCTTTCCTTTGACTGGATCAAAGCGCTCGTCTACAAAATCGTTGATGGTCAGTCCCATTTTAATGGCTTGTACTCTGGTCAGTGCAGGGACTTCTGAACATTGCCATCCTGCCGGTTCAAAAGTTGCCGGCAAGCGCACCAATTCCCACTGTACTTTATCGANAACCGCCTGAGCGGTAGTATCCTCTTGCAGTGAAGCTGCATGCATAACGNCATGGCTGCTAAGCAGTAGTAGAAAAATTTGAATAGTGGAGGAGATACGCATATAAACAAATATAACGTTTGCCCCTACCAATTCCATCTATCTGNAGCCATAGAAAATTGAAGTTTTCCTCATCTATTTGTGAAAAACTCTTTCAACTAAAGTCGAGGGTTTTNCAGCTCTACTTTGAACGTTTAGAGCAGATTTAGAGCACCTCGCAAATAAGATCGTAATCGTGCGCTTCAACNACTTTAACNGTNCAGAAATCNCCNATTTTNAGATAAATATCTTCNGCTGGNATNAGCACTTCGTTNTCNACATCCGGACTGTCGAATTCCGTACGACCTACAAAATGGGCACCTTCCTTACGGTCAATCAATACGCGGTATTCCTTACCTACTTTCTGCTCATTCAGTTCGCGACTGATATCCATTTGAATGGCCATGATTTCGTCAACGCGCTGCTGCTTCACTTCCGCTGGGACGTCGTCCTCAAGATTGAAGGCGTGTGTGTTTTCTTCGTGGCTGTATGCAAATACACCTAATCGGTCGAAACGCTGTTCGCGAACCCAATCCAATACAACCTGGTGGTCTTCCTCCGTTTCCCCTGGATAACCGGCAATCAACGTGGTACGAATGGTAATACCCGGCACTTTTTCGCGCATCATCGCTAATAAGGCATCAGTCTTCGCTTTTGTAGTACCACGACGCATGCTTTTAAGCACAGGATCAGCAATGTGCTGCAGCGGAATATCTATATAATCACACACCTTCGGCTCCTCGCGAATAATGTCCAAAACATCTTGCGGGAATCCAGATGGAAAAAGGTAATGCAGGCGAATCCATTCAATTCCCTCTACTTTGACGAGCTCTTTTAATAGCGCTCCTAATCTGCGCTCTTTATATAGATCTAACCCATAGTACGTCAAATCCTGAGCAATGAGAATCAATTCTTTGACCCCTTTTGCCGCCAATTTTTCAGCTTCTGTAACCAAATCTTCAATCGGTGTTGATTTGTGGCCACCACGCATTAATGGAATGGCACAAAAACTACACGGACGGTCGCAACCTTCTGCAATTTTTAAATAGGCAAAATGCTTTGGCGTCGTAGTCATACGCTCACCTACCAATTCATGCTTGTAATCTGCGCCCAATGTCTTCAGCAACAATGGCATATCGCGCGTACCGAAGTAGGCATCTACATCCGTAATTTCAGCTTCAAGATCCGGCTTATATCTTTCTGATAAACATCCTGTTACATAAACATGATCTACCTCTCCACGTTGCTTTTTATCAGCGTAGTGCAAGATCGTATCAATACTTTCTTGCTTCGCGTTATCTATAAACCCGCATGTATTGATCACAACAATATTGCCCTCCTCTTCTTCTGGTGCTTCGTGTGTCACCTCTTTACCGTTGGCTTTGAGTTGACCCATTAAAACTTCAGAATCGTAGATGTTCTTTGAACACCCA
>NYXD01000089.1 GCA_002685435.1 Cryomorphaceae bacterium
TTCAAGCTGGTCGACAATCGCTACGCGGTGGCCGCCTTTGACCAATTTTGGCAAATAGGTCTGCAACGCATGGTGCGGGAAACCCGCCAACGCCACTTCCGAAGCAGATCCATTGGAGCGTTTTGTGAGAATAATGTCCAATGTTTTTGATGCCTTTTCCGCATCGCTTCCGAAGGTCTCATAGAAGTCACCCACGCGAAAAAGCAACATCGCTTCAGGATGTTTCGCTTTAATTTCATCGTATTGACGCATCATTGGCGTCTGCTTCTTTACCGGTTTTTTGGCCATTTACCCTTACTTTGTGTTCTCGTTCCAACGCAACTGTCGGAACTTCAAATGTAAGGGCTTCCGAGCGATGAGAAAACTTAGAAACAGTGAATTGGGCCGATTATCTCCCGAAGACTACAAAAAAGCAGAAAAAACGCCGCTTGTCATTGTCAGCGATAACATACGCTCCATGCACAACATCGGCAGTCTTTTTCGAACCGCTGACTGCTTTCGAGTGGCCCACATTCACCTCTGCGGACTAAGCCCTATTCCTGGTCATCCAGAGATCGAAAAAACCGCACTCGGCGCAACAGCGAGTGTACCCTGGTCGCAACACGAAAACACCCTGAGTTGCCTAAAGCAATTAAAGTCAGAAGGGTACCGCATCGCTGCACTTGAGCAAGCTGAAAATAGTATCGACTTGAGAGACTACGCGCCGAAAGCACCTACTGCCCTGGTCTTAGGCCACGAGGTTATTGGTGTTGCCCAGGATGTTGTGGATGCCTGTGACGATGTGGTTGAAATCATCCAGTTTGGCACCAAACACAGCCTAAACGTAAGCGTTAGTGCAGGATTAGCCATCTTCGATTTACATCGCAAGTTAACTAGCTGAGTTTTGTGGGAACCGCTGTATCTGGGCAAACCTCAAGCAATGCGGATACCGACAGGCCTAAAATGGGATGCATCCATTCTGGATGAACTTCTTGAAGCGGCAGAAGCGTAAACCTGCGCAAATGCATGCGCGGATGGGGCAGTTCTAAAAGTGCTGTTTGCTGGACTATCGCGTCGATGGAAAGAATATCAATATCAATTAATCGGTCTGCATAGCCTTCAGCCAGACGTTCGCGGCCCAACTCCTTCTCTACCACCAACAACCCCTGCATCAACAACTCCGGTTCAATCGCAGTATGTAGCAGCAGCACTTGATTAAGATAGGAAGCTGCACTTTCATAGCCCCAAGCGGGACTCTCATAGTGTGCGCTGGCGCGATGAATTATTCCAAATCGGCCAATAGATTTGATAGCTTTAGTAAGGTTTTCACGCTTATCACCTAAATTTGTTCCCAATAAGATTAATACCTCCTTCATGAAATCATTTTTCAGCACAGTCCTCGCCGTCGTTACGGCACTCATCGCCTCCTTTTTATTCTTGTTCGGCTTACTCGTTGTTGCCAGCGTCACGAGCGAAAGTCCGGTACCAAAGGTAGCAGACAACACGCTATTGCGTATTAAACTTTCTGGAAGCTTGGAGGAGCGTGCAATAGAAGATCCTCTGAATGGTATAAATGCCGCCTTACTGGGGATGGATGCGCCAGAAGCATTGGGACTCAATCAACTTCGTGAAGGATTAGCTTACGCCGCTGAAGATGACCGCATACAGGGCATCCTGCTCGACCAAGGCGCTTTTGCAGCGGGCTATGGATTATTGGAAGAATTGACAGACCATTTGAATGCGTTCAAAGCAGCGAACGGAAAGCCTATTTATACGTACGGCGAATACTACACTCAAAAAGGGGTTGCACTCAGCGCATTGGCAGATTCTACGATCCTGCATCCAGGTGGGATTTTCGAGTTGCGCGGGATAGGAACTACGAGTACTTATTACAAAACGTTTTTCGACAAATTCGGCATTGAGCCATTGGTCGTGAGAGGTACGGGAAATAAATTTAAAAGCGCCGTCGAGCCGTTTATTGCCAGCGAAATGAGTGATGAAAATCGGCTTCAACTGACCCACCTTCTCACCCAGTTTTGGGACTTTATCGGCCTTAATTTCGAACAGAAAGGGGTGAATCGCGTGGTTTTAGATGACGCTGCGGAGCGCTTTATCGGGATGGATGCCGATGCAACGCTGGAAGCTGGATTAGTAGATGCATTAGGATACCGGGAAGATGTTATGGCGCACTTTAAGGAGAAATACGAAGTACTTAATTGGTCCGATTATGCTGCACAATTACCCAATTCCCGATCAAAAGACCGCATCGCTATTGTTTACGCGAACGGTTCGATAGGGAACGGTTCCGGTGACGAAACCACTATCGGCACGAAAAACATCGTCAAAGCACTCCGTAAAGCAGAGAAAAATGATAAAGTGAAAGCCATCGTACTGCGTGTAAACAGCCCAGGAGGAAGCGCTTTAACTTCAGATATTATTCACCACACCATCGAAAGCATTGAAAAACCAGTGATCGTAAGCCAAGGAAACTATGCTGCCTCTGGCGGCTATTACATCAGCTGTAATGCCGACGCCATCTTCACCAACAGCACTACCATCACCGGAAGTATAGGCATATTCATGAGCCTGTTCACCGCAGAAGAATTAATGACTCAAACGTTGGGTTTGGCCGTGGAAGAAGTACAAACGCATCCTATGGCAAACTTCCCCAATCTGGCAAAACACCCAGATTCCGCTCAATATGCCATCCTTCAGCGCATGATCGACAGGGGCTATGGCGATTTTACCGGTAAAGTGGCCCGCGGCCGCGCCATGGAACTAGACTACCTCCTCCCCTTGTGTGGTGGTCGCGTATGGACGGGTAAAGATGCCGTAGACAATGCCCTTGCAGATTATGAAGGCGGAATGAACGAAGCACTGGAATACGCTGCAAAGCAGGCTGGAATAGAATCGTATCAAACGTACGAATTGCCCGCGGTGGAACTGGGTATTGAAAAGTATTTAAAATCCTTTGGTGTCGCAAGCGCGGAAGCTAAAACCCCAGATTTTCTTCAAAACGAAGCCCTCGAAGAACTGTGGTTTCTTGCCAAAAACCCGGGTATACAGGCACGGCTCAACCCCATCTTCATGAACTTATGATCACCGAAAAAAAAGCCACAGCCGAACGATTGTATTACGTCCTGGGTGCCCTGTTCATCGCGGCGCTCGTAACGTGCAACCTGATCGCAAATAAATTCATTAGCATCGATCTAGGGTTCAAGGTATTTACCATCAGTGCTGGGGTTTTGCCCTATCCATTTACCTTTTTAATTACCGATATTTTAAGCGAATTGTATGGACAGAAAAGAACTACACAAGTGGTGTTGTCTGGACTTATCGCTAGTATTTTCGTATTGTTTGTCTTGTGGCTGGGCGCCCAATTCCCTGCAATAGCTACTTCACCTATTTCTGATGAAACCTACAACAACGTCTTTCAAAATGCTTGGCGAGTNATTGCCGCATCAATGTTTGCCTACCTCGCAGCCCAGTTGATTGACGTTCGGCTCTTTCATTTCTGGAAAAAAATCACAGGAGGTAAGATGCTTTGGGTGCGTAATAATTTTTCTACCCTCGCGAGCCAATTGGTCGATACTACTCTGGTCGTTTTTGTATTGTTCGTTGGCACACTGCCCTTCGGTACAATGTCAGATTACATCTGGGACGGATGGCTCTTTAAAGCCACTGCAGCAGCATTTGATACGGTATTGATTTATGCCTTTATGTGGTGGGCACGCCGCTATTTTAAATTGGGCTTGGGAGAAGAGATAGAGCTGTAGTTAGCGAATTTCTAAATCGACTCGGTGCCCATGATGCGCGCGAACGTTGAACACCCCATTTTCAAGCATTAAATACTGTCCACGAATACCCAATAATTTCCCTGAAAAGGAATCGCCTTTTTCTTTAAAACTCAAACTCTTGACTTTCAGCAGTTGTTCGGCTATTGGATACTGCATGGACCAAATTTCCGGGGATGCTGCGGCATATTTTTTCAACTCCTGTGGAAGCACGTCTAATGCATGATGCCAGGCATCTTCGAGGGATTCGTCGCAGGGATCATTGCGCAGCATGGCTTGCCACGAAGTCTTATCTGTAAAATGGTCTTTCAGGGCAACTTCTGCCTCACCGGCTAAATACCGGTTTGGTGTTTCCAGTAAGACTACAGCTTCAGCCGCACCCTGATCCATCCAACGGTACGGACGTTGTGTGCCTCTTGTGACGCCCACCTTGATACGGCTGGTTTTCGCGAGATAAACAAAATGCGGCTGCAATTGCAATCGCTGTTCAAACTCCAGATCGCGTTCTGCAATACCTAAATGGGCCTTACTCAATTCAGGTTTCATAATNGTTGGCGATGCCTCAGGCTTTGTAAAAAAACACTCGCGGCAGAAATTTTGGCGGTANACCTCGGGTACTAAATCGCCACAAAAACAAATATGCTCACCTAAGAATGTAGCCGAAAATTCACGGCCAATCAAAGCATTCATCAGTAGTAAATCGCCGCCNACTTTCAGCGTGTAACGAACAGTNGGTCCGTGTTGAGTAGACATTTTATGAAGTGCGCCGCGGTACTGCATTTTTAGTTTAATTTTAATTCTTGTGAAGGTACACAGCGCAACTGAAACATAAGCCTTGCTATGATTTATACTTGGGTCAATAAAGTCATTCGTCAAAACATGCGCAAGCGTGTGGAGGAAATCTTTGCCTTTAGCGAAGCGCCTATTGAAACGCAAGCTGAATTATTGCGTGGGCTAGTCAGTAAAGCGCAAAACACGACTTACGGACAGCTGCATCATTTTGCGCACATCAGCGACCGTNCTGTATTTTCAAAATTGGTTCCGCTATCAAACTACGATTTACTTAAGCCCTACATCGAACAGATGCGCGAAGGACAAACGGATGTATTGTGGCCTGGTAAAATTGAGTGGTTTGCGAAAAGCTCGGGAACGACTTCCGGCGTATCAAAGTACTTACCCGTTTCGAAGGAGAGTATTGAGGAATGTCACTTTTCGGGTGGCCGATTCGAACTCGCACTCTACTGCAATACGGTCACTGAGACGAAAATTTTCGAAGGCTTGGGACTACGCTTAGGCGGATCCACACAAATTCAGCAAGAGGGTAACGGGCAAAGCGGAGACCTCAGCGCCATTTTAATTCAGAACATCCCGCTCTGGGCAGAATTACGTAGTGCGCCAAGTCATGAAACTGCGCTTTTAAGTGATTGGGAAGAGAAATTAGAGGCCATAGTCGACGAGGCCATNNCCCAGAACATCACCTCACTTTGGGGCGTCAGCAGCTGGTTTTTAGTGCTCTTCAAAAAAGTACTGGAACGAACGGGAAAGTCACATTTATTGGAAGTATGGCCTAATCTTGAACTCTTCGCACACGGTGGTGTCAACTTTGCTCCTTACGAACGGCAATTCCGGGAAATGATGCCGGGAAGGCAGGTAACCTTCATGGAAAACTACAATGCTTCAGAAGGATTCTTTGCAGTGCAGGACGATCCATCTATAGACGGAATGTTGCTCTTGCTCGATAATGGTATTTATTACGAATTCATTCCGCTCGATTCTTNTAACGGTATNGAAAGTAAAACCATTTTATTAGAGAACGTGGAATTGGATACCGATTATGCCTTAGTCATCACCACCAACGGTGGGCTTTGGCGTTACATCCTCGGAGATACGGTGAAATTCGTCTCTAAAAAACCGTTCCGTATTAAGGTCAGTGGTCGCACCGCCCACTTCATTAATGCTTTTGGTGAAGAGGTGATTGTTACAGATGCTGAATATGCATTGCAGGCGACCTGTGAAGCCATGGAATGCCGCGTGATTGACTTCCATGCTGCGCCCTGTTACATGAATGATAAGGCTACCGGTGCACACCAATGGATCATTGAGTTTGAGCAACCGCCGGCAGATTTGGAGGCGTTCAAAATAGAATTGGACCGAAACCTACAGGGCCAAAATTCAGATTACCAGGCGAAAAGGAAATACGATCTCGTCCTGGAATCACCTCGCATTATCACCGCAGAACCGGGCCTTTTTCACCAATGGCTGAAAGGAAAAGGAAAGTTGGGCGGACAAAACAAAGTTCCCCGCCTCAGTAACAATCGCGTTCTTATAGAGCAGTTTCTAACGCTGAATGCTTCGCTTCAAACTCAGCCATAACTGCCGTCCAAAGCTCAATTCTTGCCTGTAGTGCTGCTTTTGAAGACAGTGCTGCTTGTTCCCATTTTGCAGGAACATCGCTACAAAGCAACTCTACCATCTGCTCAGCAAGGTGGCCGTGTAAATCACCATCGATTTCTATATGACGTTCCAAATAATACGCAAACAAGCCTAATTCATTTGGGAATGTAACCTTCAAATACCTTACAATTTCAATAAACATATCCGGTATAAGATCTTCTCTTCCGAATGTAAAAACGGCTGCAATCTCAGAAGCGTCACCACGGGCAACCACATCTAAAGTCTGGCGAACAAAGGCCTTTGCGCTTTCAGGTGCGTCACTAGCCTCTAAAGCCTCCAGCGGCTGCACACCGCGCTCCAAGTCCTTGATGAAATTCGAAATAGGCGCAATATCGGCACCTGCCTCTGTCATTGCACGCAGGTACAATTCAAAATGGCTGGTCGCATTGCCCTGCTGGTCGACATCACTTTCTTCACCGTGAACGATCTCATTAATAAGCCTCCGTACGGCGGGTTCACCCTTTGGAATCCAGTAAGTATCTACACAAGTGAGTTCACGTTGCAGTGATTTGAGGAGTACCATGAAGTCCCAAACGGCCCACACATGTGCCTCCATAAAATGACGTGCCCGCGGGACTGTATTGACCCATTGGAAGGCCGGGTGAGCGACTAATTCTTGTCTAGATGCTTCAATCTGCTCTTTTACCAATTCAATTTTCATATTT
>NYXD01000090.1 GCA_002685435.1 Cryomorphaceae bacterium
AATCTTGTCTTTTTTGGATGGCTAATAATTCCTCTTGCCATTCTAACGCTTTTCCTTACCAAGGAAATATTACAGTCTAAAAGTCCAAGTTAATAGAGAAAGACAGGTTCTCTTCTCAAGCTACAGCAGGTAATGGGGCATAGCGATATGAAAGTATCCCTTACCTATTTAAGAGGATGAGAAGTAAAGAAGTTAAATGTTGAGGACTTGCAACAATTGTAAGCGAAAAAGCCCCGTCATCAGACAGGGCTTTTTAAAGGGTGAAAGACGGGGTTCGAACCCGCGACCTCCGGAACCACAATCCGGCGCTCTAACCAGCTGAGCTACAATCACCATGTTTAGGGCCGCAAATATAATCGGAAACCGAGAATATGTGCAACCAATAATTACTTTTTTAAAGGACCACCCACAACGTGACTACGCATAAGACTAATAGAAATGTCAAAGCCTTTGTGGTGCTGGTCATTGGTACGGCATTCTCTGCACTCCAAACCAGCGTTTCATCGTCGTAACTCTCGGCATCTGGACGCAACAGGCTAACACCTACAAGAATTATCGAACAGATCGCAAAGAGCAAAAGCGCATAATGAAGGAAGTTCATGTGCACCATCCAGCCTATAAACCCAGTATATTCACCACCCGCTACTTCTAGAGATAATCGACCTACCCCTAGTATAGCACCTGAAATTAACGCCCATTTCGCTCCCGCAGCATTGATTTTCTTAAAGAAAATACCCAATAAAAATGCTGCAGCTATGGGAGGCGAAATATATGCTTGAATAGACTGAAGCTGCTGGAATAAGCCGCCTTGAATAGCTTGCATTAATGGAATCCATCCGATACCAAGAGCAACTAGAATTACCGTAGAGACGCGACCCGCGCTCACCAATTCCTTATCCGTCGCTTGAGGACGGTACTTTTTGTAGATATCAAACGTAATGAGTGTAGAACAGCTATTGAATACAGAACTTAAAGAGGACATTAAAGCCGCCAACAATCCGGCAACCACTAGGCCACGAAGGCCTGCAGGTAAGACGGTTTTTACCATTAAAGGCAATGCCGCGTCGTATTGTGTTTCACCGTCCACAACGAAGGTGAGTAGTTCTGGATTTTTTTGAGCAATCGCATAAGCAATAACTCCTGGTAGCATGAAAATAAAAATTGGTAATAATTTCATGTATCCCCCAAACAATGCTCCTTTTCGAGCTGTGTCAATATCTTTTGCTGCAAGGACACGCTGGACAATGAATTGGTCCGTACACCAATACCAAACCCCTAAAATGGGTGCGCCGAACATAATACCCGTCCACGGATAGTTGGTATCGCTCGCTGGACGCCATAAACTCCAATGTTCAGGAGTTGTATGAGCAACCAATTCTTCTACACCACCCAATTCTCTCAACCCAAAAACAGTCAACACAATAGACCCACCAACAAGGACAAACATTTGCATTAAATCCGTGTATACTACCGCCTTGAATCCGCCAAAAACGGTGTAAATACCGGTGGCTACGACTATAACAATGGCACCAGTCCAAAAGTTAATACCAAGAAGTGCTGTGAAAACAATGGCTCCTGCGAAAATGGTAACGGATATTTTAGTGAGCACGTAGGCAACGATGCTTACATACGACAAATACGTACGGGCCCAACCGTTGTAGCGTTTTTCAAGAAATTCAGGCATTGTAAAAACGCCGGAGCGGAGATAAAATGGGACAAAAACCCATCCTAATAAAATGAGAATGAGAGCTGCCAGTAATTCAAATTGACCAGCGACCAATTCTCCTGCAGCACCTTGTCCTGCCAAGCCCACAAGGTGTTCAGAACCAATATTAGAGGCGAATAATGACGCTCCTATCACAAACCACCCTAAGTTCCTTCCTCCCAAAAAATAGTCGGCAGCCTCACCGTTTTCGCTCTTTTTAGAGCCGCTATAAAAGGCGATTATGAAAACCAGGACAAAGTAGAGTCCGACAACGATGTAATCCGTTCCGTTCAACATGTTCAGCGTGTTTAGTATTCGATGCGCCAATTTAGTGTACTTTGTACAATTAGCAATTATTAAATCCTCTCGCTACACTTGCTTACCTATGATTTGACTTATAGCGTAACTTCGCACTAGTGAAGACACCGAGAGTTTTACATATTGTCAAGTGGTTCCCGAATGCGGTGGACCCGCAAAACGGCGTGTTCGTTCAAAAGCACATTCACGCAGCGGACCCGAATTCCGCCGTCCTCGGATTCCTGAATCATTCTGAACCGACTGTGCAAAACGCAGGGTACACCCTTTACGGAGGCAAAAACATGAGTACTGCTAAAAAATGGCGTGCTTATTTCATAAAAGTCAATTCCGTAAAGCCCGATATTATTCACTTTCACTGTTATGCGCCTGATTTAGCACCTTTACTTTGGTTTGCTAAGCGTGCGGGAATTAAAACTGTACATTCTGAGCATTGGTCTGGTTTTTTACCGCAGCACCCCACCCCACTAAAGGGTTGGCGTAAAGTAATTGCACGGTGGTACATGCATAAGTGTGATATTGTATTGCCCGTTAGCAAGATACTGGCCGATGGTATAAAGGAGCTTGCGCCGAAAACAAAAACTCAGGTCGTACCAAACATTATTGAAAATCGGAGTTCTCGAGCTGCGGGAAAACGACCGGCCATTAGTATTTGCGTAGTAGCGGATATTGTGTTTTCCATCAAACAGCAGGATAAAATTCTAGCCGTCTTTTCCGATCTGCCAACAAAGCAATTTGAACTGCATTTTTATGGCGGCGGACCGGATGAATCAGCATTAGAGAAAATGATAAAAGGCCAGTCCAATGTGTTTCTACACGGACGTAAGTCGAACGTTGAGATTCTCGAAATTTTACCGCAACACCATGCCTTGTTGCTTTTTAGCGCATATGAAACATTTGGAATAACCATCTTTGAAGCCCGTCAAGCAGGCTTGTGGGCAATTGCAAAACATAGTTTTGGCGGAGCCCCGTTCTACGATAAGAAATGTATCACAGTTGAATCTGTTGAAGACCTAAAAAATGTCCTGCTTGAATTACCAACNTTGCCACCCGCGGGGTCGGGGAATTTTGAGGAATTATCGCCTAATCGAATTGGGCGAAAATTGTCAACACTCTATTCAAAACTTCTCTTTACTTAGGTGTTAGTCATTTGCAGAATTCCCATTATATTTATCGTATCTACTAAAAACAGGTTTATGAAGAAATTATTACTCGCTGTTGCTGGNCTCAGTGTTATCGGAGCTACTGCNCAAGAAGTGCGCACCGATTTAGGCCGCAGCTCAGAAATGTATACTGCATCGCATGCAGATGGCATTCCCTACAAAACATCTGCGAATAAGCAGAGTTCAGCAGTTGCCATTGGTACCGCTCCGAACGTTTATGGAGCCGGATTTGGACCAAAAACGAATATATGGGCGGATGAAGATCTGAATACGATCGCATTTATTCACCGATCTGACTATAATAGTAATGGCGATAATGCCTCAGGTAGCTTACGCTTTGACTATTCGACTAACGGTGGTTCAACNTGGACTTCAAACGCAGGACCAATCTGGAATCCAAGTNTAAGTGGATATGCTTATCCAGGAGTTGCACGTTACCCTAGAATAGGNATTCTCAATGAAAGTGGTAACACCAATCCTTTAAATGCAAGTGTAGCTGTTTGGGCTCCAACACTCACTGGAACAAATAGTGGTTCNTGGGGCGGTGCGCTAATGGGCACGCANAAAATGGATAACACCACAACGAACATGTCAGTTGATACAACTGGCGGGCATCTTACGCTAGACAATTCTTATGTTGATGGTGGTGAATTCTGGGGTCTTAGCTTCAATCAACCGGATTATGAAAATGAGGAGTACACNGATACCGTATCGATTTGGAAAGGATCTATGGATTGGACTATTGACTCGATGACATACACCGAATACCAAGCTTACATTCCTGCAACCAACCGAGGTGTTGATGGCAAAATTCTAGGAGACGGAAATATCTTTTTCGCTTCTAACGCAAGTACAGGATACATAAGTGTTACAGGTTATGACTCAACGATCTCCCCAGCTAAGGTGATACATCCTTACTTAGTAAAAACGACTAACGGTGGTGCTTCGTGGGGTTCAATAATGGGACCTAATTTAGACTTACTAGTTGATAACGTTTCAGGTGATAGCTTGGTGACTATTTTTGACAATGTAACTGGCGGAACATGGAGCATTGCTCACCTCACTTCATCAACGCGAGGTCATGATCTCGCTGTAGATGCAAACGGTAACCCTCACATGCTAGTGCACATATTTCCTGGTACCGGAACTACGGCTGCCGGAGGAACCCCTGCAGCTGACTTTAATTACTTCCCTGCGTACAACCTTCTCGTAGACGTTTACACAACGGATGGTGGGATTTCATGGGATTGTAATGTTATTAATTGGATTCAAACTTGGGATTATGAATTTGACCCGACCAACGGTCCTGTAACAGAAGCAAACCGTCCTTACATTTCAATGAATACCGATAGAGATATGATGTTCTTCTCTTGGTTCGAAACAGATACGGCATACTCAACGGAGAACCAATTTCCGGATTGGAGATGTCAAGGATACAATGTGATAGGCGACTCTCTAGAAGGCCCACAAACAGTAATGGGTACGTTCGGGGATGCAACCTGGGGCAACGTAGCCGATTGGGCTTTTGATAACGGGGATGGCTCACATCAATTACATATGACGTATGCGCCTATTGAAGATTTCGGAACCTTCAGCGTACTAAATCCAATCGACTTCTTCTACCTAGGTCAGCCTTACCCGAACAACATCGGATTGGAAGAACTTGAGCGCAACAACTTCGCAGTAAGCCAAAACTACCCTAACCCTGCTTCAGGTGTTACCAAAGTGGCTATTGAGTCTGCAGAAGCTGCTAATTACAGCATGGTAGTTGTCGACATGACAGGACGCCTTATTGAAATGAAAGATTTAGGACGTTTAGACGCAGGTCGTCACATCCATACAGTTGATGTAACCAACTACGCTTCTGGTGTATACTTCTATACCATTGAGAGCGCAGGAAGTAAAATCACTAAGAAATTGATCGTGGAATAAGCTCGATTATTTTTAAAGCAAAACACCCCCGAGGCTTGCGCCTCGGGGGTGTTTTTTTTATAGCCCTATGCGGCGGCCGCGCGATGTACGTTGCCTACAATAATATCTTTAGTAACTCAGCAATTTTTGAACCGCGTCGTTCAACTTCGACTTCGCTAAGAACCCCTCCTCTAGCGCGGCATGAAAAGGCACTGGAGTAGCATCTGAACTCACCGTAATTACGGGTCCGTCCAATGCTTCCCAGCATTCCTGCGCAATGCGAGATGCAATGTGTTCAGCGTAACCACCCACAGCAACATCCTCTTGGAGAACAATGACTTTGCCTGTGCGCTCTGCACTAGAGCGTATGGCGTTGAAATCTAGTGGAACTAAGGTGCGAAGGTTGATCAATTCTAATTGGCCCGCTAAATCCTCATCATCGATCAAATCTAACGTCCAATGCACGCCCATTCCATAAGTAACCACCGTTACATCTGTTCCGGAACGGACGACATCTGCCTTACCCAATTCTATGAATTGTGCGCCCTCTTCAACTTCCTCACGAACGGTGCGGTACATCGCTTTGTGTTCGAAAAACAAAATTGGATTAGGCTCATTGAAACTGGACATTAACAGGGCTTTCGCCTCTGCGGGAAAAGCCGGGTAAACGACTTTCAAACCCGGGACGTGCGTAAACCAAGCCTCTGTGCTTTGGGAATGGAATGGACCATCTGCAACGCCAGCCCCTGTCGGCATTCTTATC
>NYXD01000008.1 GCA_002685435.1 Cryomorphaceae bacterium
ACAATGGATACTACCTGGACTGATACCGTTGCCTTTTGTGGGGAGTGGTTGAATTATGAAGTACGCTATGGCGCGTCATGTGTTAGTTCTTCGGATAGCGGATTCTTCTCGGATAAAACACCGCCGGCACCTATTGTTTTTGACAGTGTTACAGTCGCTGGAGGCAATCTAGCTGCCATGTCGTGGGAAGCTTCTTCTGACAGTGATGTCGTCTATTACCGCATTTATAGAAGAGATAATTCAGGATTTTTGCAGCCTGTAGATTCTATTTTAGCCTCAGATTATGCGACCTCAATGCCTTACATATATCAGCTTTCAAATGCTGAAAATGAAAGTGAGGAATACGTTATTACAGCCATTGATAGCTGCGGCAATCAAAGTAGTGTTGGGAATACTATCCCGTCAAGTACAATGTATTTATTCTTAGGTATAGATCCTTGTGATGGTTACGCACGAATACGCTGGAATACCTACAAAACCTGGACACAGACACAGCCGAAGGAGTATAATTTATACTGTGACATTACGGACCCTCTAGGAGGTGTAATCTCAGGTGTTCTCTTAAAAGGAGGTACGTTGGATACCACGTTTAACCACTACGGTATTATCAACGGTTATTCTTATTGTTATTATGTACGTGCAGTGGATACGACAGGAACTATAACGAGTACTTCGAACAAGATCTGTAACAGTTCAGCGGTAGTGCAGGGATCGAAAGTTTTGTATTTAGGTAGAGCATCTGTAACGTCTCAAAACGGTATCGATCTTTACGCATACATCGATAAGGATGCGGATGTTATTGACTATCAAATCCAGCGTGCAGATGCTGAAATCGGACCGTATTTGACTATTGGTAACGTTGCGAAACCAGCATTGGGGCCATGGGAAGTGAAATTCATTGACTACACAGCGGATCCAATGAACAGAAAGTATTTCTATCGTATTGCTTCTCGTGATTCTTGTGGCGCTCTAGACACGTTATCGAATCTAGGAACAAACATGCTTCTTGATGTTGAGGCCATCGGTAATCTATCGAATACACTGACCTGGACGCATTACAGAGAATTCGATGCAGGTGTTGAGGAGTACAAGATTTACAGATCCATTGATGGAGGTTCTTCTTTTGCATTGGCAGCGACAACTACAGATTCTGTTTATAATGATGATATAAAGCCTTACTCGAACTCAAAGGGTAAATTCTGCTATTATATTAAAGCCATCGCTAAAGATGGTATCATTCCTTGGCGTGATGAATTTGGCGAGAAATTTAATGCCCGATCTAACGTATCGTGTGCAGTACATAAGGCGCGTCTATGGGTACCTAGTGCATTTAGTCCAAATTCAGACGTTATTGAAAATAGAAAGTGGAAGCCCCAAGGTGTTTTTGCAAGGCCAGATAGCTATACTTTATTCGTCATGAACCGTTGGGGACAAGAAGTATTTAGAACCAACGATCTCAATGAAAGTTGGGACGGCAAAGTTAACGGCGACCCAGCGGCAATTGGGATTTATACCTATTATATTAAGTATAGAAGTATCGAAGATGTGCCTATTGAAGAGCGCGGAACCTTCACCTTACTTAACTAATTGTTAAAAGATTAAGAAACTAAAGCGGGCGACCATTGGTCGCCCGCTTTAGTTCGTAGAAATTGCTTAATTTTGGGCGCAATTCAAATCGGAATTGCAATGGCTTACAATAACGACAAAGTCCTTGGTCTAGGACTCACTTACGACGACGTACTTTTAGTACCGAACTATTCTGAAGTACTGCCACGTGATGTGGATTTATCTTCCCGTTTCTCCAAAAACATTGGGTTGAAAACGCCTATCGCCAGTGCTGCAATGGACACAGTTACTGAAAGTGCTATGGCAATAGCTATTGCTCAGGAAGGTGGTATCGGTGTAATTCATAAGAATATGACCATTGAGCAACAAGCAGTAGAGGTTCGTAAGGTGAAACGGGCAGAAAGTGGGATGATTTTAGATCCCGTGACACTTTCCAAAGATGCTACGGTTCGTGACGCAAACGCAATGATGGCAGAATTTCGTATCGGCGGTATTCCTGTGGTAAATGAAAACCAAGAACTCATTGGTATAGTCACCAATCGTGATTTACGTTTTGAAAAGGATAATGATCGCCTCATCAATGAAGTAATGACGAAAGAAAACCTCATTACTACCAAGCCAAATGGTAGCATGGATGAAGCAGAGTCTATGTTGCAGGAGCATAAAATTGAAAAACTACCGGTCGTTGACGATCAGAATAAACTTGTCGGTCTTATTACCTATCGTGATATCACGAAAATTAAGATCAAACCCAATGCAAACAAAGATCAATTCGGTCGTTTACGCGTTGCAGCAGCGGTTGGTGTTACGCAGGATGTTGTGGACCGTGTGACGGCGTTAAATGAGAGTGGCGTTGATGCTGTAATCATCGATACAGCGCACGGCCATACCAAAGGTGTTGTAGAAGCGTTACAGCGCGTCAAAGCAAAGTTTCCTAACCTAGATATTGTTGTGGGAAATATAGCAACTCCGGAGGCTGCTTTGTATTTAATGGAAGCAGGTGCCGATGCCGTTAAAGTTGGGATTGGACCCGGTTCCATTTGTACAACCCGTATTGTAGCAGGTGTTGGTTTTCCGCAATTGAGTGCCGTAATGGAAGTAGCAAAGGCAATCGACAATAGAATTCCAGTGATAGCAGATGGCGGTATCCGTTTTACGGGTGATATTGTAAAGGCACTTGCAGCCGGTGCGGATTGTGTAATGCTTGGATCAATGTTTGCCGGAACCAAGGAAAGTCCAGGTGAAACTGTGATTTACGAAGGCAGAAAATACAAGACGTACAGAGGAATGGGAAGTGTCGAAGCGATGACCGACGGTTCTAAAGACCGCTACTTCCAGGATGTAGAAGATGATGTAAAGAAATTAGTTCCAGAAGGAATAGTAGGTCGTGTTCCCTACAAAGGTGAGGTGAATGAGGTGATGTATCAATTTATTGGCGGATTGCGCGCCGGTATGGGATACTGTGGCTCCAACGATATTACTACCTTAAAAGAAACGGCTGGATTCATTCAAATAACGGCGGCTGGGATGCAAGAAAGTCACCCACATAACGTAAGTATTACTAGAGAAGCACCTAACTACAGTAGAAGATAAATACAATGAGAAAAATGATATGGATTGCCCTTGTTTTTGTGGGCGCACAATTGAATGCACAAGAGGTATTGTTTACTGTTGGAAACCAAAGTATTACTACTGAAGAGTTTAAGGCAGTATATGAAAAAAATAAAGGTGTTGGCGCAGCGTTAGATCCCAAAACCCCGGAGGAGTATCTAGAGCTCTACATCAACTTTAAACTGAAAATAGCAGAGGCCTATGAACAGCAGCGCGATACAGCTACTGAATTTAAAAATGAGTTCGGAGGGTATCGTGCCCAATTAGCAAAACCTTACTTAAGTGACCAAGGTGCTGAAGATGAACTGGTTAATCAGGCGTTTTCAAGAATGCAAGAAGAAGTCCGTGCCGCACATATTATGATTGCTCTGGAAGCGAATGCGCTTCCTTCGGATACTTTGAAAGCCTACAGACAATTACTCGATTTACGCAAATCGATTTTATCGGGAAAAACGAAATTTGAAAATGCCGCTCGCGAAACTAGCGCGGATACGTGGAGTGCAAAAAACGGAGGGGATTTAGGTTACTTCACCGTCTTTAATATGGTATATCCATTTGAATCGGCAGCGTATGAATTGGAAGTAGGGAATTTATCCATGCCAGTAAGAAGTCAATACGGTTATCATTTATTGAAATTATTAGATCGCCGTTCAGCTAGTGGTATTGTGCGTGTGCGTCATATTTTCTTCGCATCTAATGGCAAATCATCTTTACAAGAGCAGCAACGCGCTGAACGCAGTGCCAATGAAATTTACAGTCGACTCGAGGGAGGCGAAGACTTTATTTCGTTATTAGAGTTTAGTGAAGACCGCAAGACAAAGGATGCGATGGGGGAATTACCTGAATTTGGTATTAATAATATGATGCCTGCATTTGAAGAAGCAGCTTTTTCTCTTGAAGCATCTGGTGATTATTCGGTACCCGTGGAAACCAGTATTGGTTGGCACGTGATTCAACTCATTGAGAAAAAGCCATTAGCGTCCTTTGATGAATTAAAATCTGAACTTAAAAAGAAAGTAAAACGCGATACAAGAAGTAGAGTAGGCGCAACTCGTTTCATGAAACGCTTAAAGTCGGAATACGACTTTGCTATCGATGAGCGTTGGTTAGGACGAACTATGAATTTAGTGGACAAGAATGCTTTTGGAACGGGTACATGGGAGATTCCTACGTTATCTCGCGATCGAGTTGTGGCCACTTTTGCTAATGAAAAGATTTACCAAAGTGAAGTATTGGAGTTCTGGGCGAAAAACCAGAATCAGAGTAGTGAAGCGGTTCGTGTAGAATTTCTTAGAGTACTCTTCAATGCGTATTCCAATGATCGTATGATCGCTTATGAAGACGGTCAGTTGGAATCGAAGCATGCAGATTTCAGAAATTTAGTACGTGAGTACAAAGAAGGTATTCTCTTATTTGACCTCACGCAAGAAGCTGTTTGGAATAAAGCAGCACAGGATAGTGCTGGTATTGCAAACCATTATGAACTTATTAAGGAAGATTACCGCTGGGAAGACCGTGTACAAGCCACATATTGGGTTACTACAGACGAAAAACTAGCAAAAAAAATTGCTAAATGGACGGCAAAAAATAAGGTCGATAAGGTTAAGGAGTTGCTGGAAAATGAAGACGCATTAAGTGTTGCAATTCAGAACGGGACTTACGAGAAAGACGATAATTCGGTGATCGTAGCGGTTTGGCAGCAAGATTCTGGAACATTTGGACCTATAGAACTTGACAACGGTAGCTTTGCGGTCGTTCAGATTGACGAATTTATACCTTCAGCGCCAAAGGCCTTGAACGAAATCAAAGGACTAGTAATAGCGAGCTACCAAGATACTTTAGAGAAAGAGTGGGTCAATGCCTTAAAATTGAAATTTGAGGTAAACGTCAACGAAAATGCTAAATCTATACTATTTCAGGAATTGCGTTAATGGTGAAGCCAATCTTCATAGGACTCATAGCTGTAGCATCTGTTGCCTGTGTCTCTAATGGAGATATGGAAGAAGATGTATTAGCGGAATTAAGGAACAAAAAACTTCTTGTAGAAGATATCGCTGACCATTTACCCAAATCAGGGCAGATGGATGCAGTAGATAGTGTCTCTTTAGTAAACCGATTGGTTCTTCAATGGGCTAAAAAGGAGTTACTTGTAGAGGCTGCGGAGTTCAATCTACAAACGGAATTGGCGGATTTTGATGCGTTGGTAACGCAGTATAGAAATGACTTACTCAAGCATGCGTATATTGATGTTTATGTACGTCAGCATTTAGACACGACCATTACTACCGAACAGATAAAAGACTACTACGAGCAAAACTTGAATAATTTTGAGCTCAAAGAGAGTATTGTTCAAGCCTTTTATGCAGCAGCACCGGTAGAAGCGCAGAAAACTCAAGAAGCAAAACGATGGTTTTTATCTGACCGCTACCAGGATAAATATTTAGATTGGGCAGAAGTCTTCGTGAGCAAACAAAGCAATTATGGCGATTCTGTATGGGTACCTATGATGGATTTTCTCGAAGAAATTCCCTTAGAATCGACCAATCCTTATAATTATTTAAATAGAAGAAAGAGATTTACCTGCGAAGACACTGCATTGGTGTATTTTGTGCAGGTAAATGCCCTACGCATTAAGGACAGTTATAGCCCGCTTCCTTATGTAGAGGAGCGCATAAAGAAAGTACTGTTGAACAAGCGTCGACTGACGCTCATCGAGCAGATAGAAGAAAATATTATTGAACATGCAATTGAAGAAGGCACACTTGTTATACACTAGCGTATTCGCGCTATTCGCAGTTTTTGTGAGTGCTCAACCACAAACCGTTGATGGGATTACAGCCATTGTCGGGGGCGATGTCATTTTAAAAAGTGACATCGAGGAGCAATACGATGTATTTAACCGTCAAAACTTCGGTAAACCGGTGACATATTGCGAGGTTTTTGAAGAGCTATTGTTTCAAAAACTACTTATTCATCATGCTGCAATTGATTCTATTTCTGTGGGAGAAGAGGAGGTCGAGGCTAATATGGACCGAAGAATTCAACAATTGATCATGCAAATGGGTGATCAAAAGAAACTGGAAGATTTCTATGAAAAATCGGTAGTAGAAATCAAAGAGGATATGCGCACCCTTATTAAAGAACAACTGACTGCACAACGAATGCAAATGACCGTTGTTGAAGGTATTGAGGTGACACCATCTGAGGTTCGCGAATACTATGAAAACCTACAAGAAGACAGCATTCCGCTCATTAGCGCAGAAGTAGAGTTGAGTCAAATCGTTAAATATCCAGAGTTATCTGAAGAAGCAGAGCAAGAAGTAATCACCAAACTAAAGGAGCTTAAAGGCAGAATTGAAAATGGTACGTCTTTCTCTTCAATGGCAATTCTTTACAGTGAAGATCCTGGTTCGAATAAGAAAGGTGGTGAATACCTAGGCATTCAGCGCGGTGTATTTGTAAAGGAATTTGAGGCCATTGCATTTAATTTACGCAAAGGAGAAATCAGCAATCCATTCAAGACAGAGTTTGGATATCATATTGTACAGTTGCTGGAAAAGCGTGGGGAAGAATTGGATCTTCGCCATATTCTTATCAAGCCAAAGCTTACGCAAGAAAACTTGCAGGAAGCGAAAAATTTCCTCGACAGTGTTAGTGTCGCCATTGCCAATGGTAAAATGACATTCGAAGAAGCTTCAAGACGCTTTAGTGATGATGAACAAACCCGATTCAATGGCGGTCAGATGAGTAATTTCCAAAGTGGTAATAATAAATTCGAAGTATCGCAATTGGACCGCGGTCTGTTCGGCTTAATTAATTCTATAGCGGAAAGTGAGATTTCCGAAGCAACATTCTACAGGACAGAGGATCAGCGAGAAGCATTTCGTATTGTTCGTTTGGATGCGAAATACGAACCACATAGAGCAAATCTAGACCTCGATTTCACGCGTATCAAAGGTTTTGCCCTTCAACAAAAACAGGCAAAGACGGTTGAAGAGTGGAAGGAAGAGAAATTGGCGGATACCTTTGTTAAGATCAACGAAGGTTATTACGATTGCGATGATGCATTAAATTCCTGGAACAGCAATAATGACTAGTGAAGAAATCATATCGATTCTCGAAAATGCCCCGGGGAAACTTCAGTCCTTCAAATCTGAAGTAGGTAAGGTAATTATTGGGCAGGAGGAAGCGGTTGATTTAATCACAATGTCTATTCTTTGCCAAGGCCATAGTCTCTTAGTCGGAGTTCCAGGATTAGCAAAAACATTATTGATTACCTCTGTGAGCCAGGCGCTAGGTCTCGACTTTTCCCGTATTCAATTTACTCCCGATCTAATGCCTTCGGACATTACGGGTACAGAGGTATTAAACGCCCAAAGAGAATTTACCTTCCATAAGGGGCCAGTATTCTCCAATGTGGTGCTTGCGGATGAAATCAACCGCACACCACCTAAAACGCAAGCTGCGTTGTTAGAAGCCATGCAAGAGAAGAAGGTCAGTGCTGCAGGTAAAACTATGACTTTACCGAAGCCGTTTTTTGTTCTAGCCACTCAAAACCCAATAGAGCAAGAGGGAACTTATCCATTGCCGGAAGCGCAGTTGGACCGATTCTTATTTAATATTTATGTCGACTACCCAGCCCTCGAGGAAGAACGTGCAGTAGTACGTGCTACCACCGTTGGGGGAAGTAAACAGGTGAACCCCGTACTTTCTTCAAAAGAAGTGCTTGACCTTCAGTTTGCACTGCGTGCCATGCCGGTGACAGATGCAGTAATAGATTACGCGGTAACACTAGCACGCGCGACGCGACCAGGTAAAGAGGGCGGTAGTACGATTGCGGAAACCTATTTCTCTTGGGGCTCAGGACCTCGAGCCTCACAGAATCTTGTTCTTGCAGCAAAAGCATTGGCAATGATGAAAGGTGAAGGAACGCCAAGCACGGCACATGTGAAGCAAATCGCTCCTGCAGTATTGCGCCATCGTGTAGTTATAAATTACAAAGCGAAAGGTGAGGGATTGACCGTGGATGACCTTATCGGTCAGTTGCTCTGATTCCATCTTCTGTTAAGACGCGTTAAACTTCTAATGCATCCCGTCAGATAGTTCTATTTTCGTGTTATGTTGAAGCAATTCATAAGTAAACTTCGAAAACATGCATTGACGGCAGTACTTACTGCGGCAGTGCTCGGTGCCTTGTTATTACAATTGAATTTACTTTCTGGAGAATTGGAATTACAGAAACAGCAGTTTGATTCTGATGTTAGCGCCACTGCGTCGGGTATTAACGAGCGGGTGCGACTTTTTGTGAAAAGGAAAAGTACAGGTGCGCTTAAACAAAGTACATCTAACGATTCAACCGTAACTATCAATACACCAATGGGAACAACAACCTTGCGTTGGTCCACGACTCAGGGTACGGATCCTTACGGTTCGGGATTCGGTATGGATACGACAATGATTTCTGGATTTCTTGACGATTTTCAAAGTTCTTTACCATGGGAAACGCTTATTTCATCATCGGAAATGGACAGCTTATTGCAAAGCGAATTACGCGTTCATGGCATTCGTACCGCACCTAAATGGGCCATCGTTGAGAATGGGTATTTAAACAGTTTACTCAGCGATGCTTTTACCACGGATAAAGTTGCTTACAACTTTGTTTTGGCCGAGAGCTTTTTTGGCCCTACACGACAGTTGCTGATGTATTTCCCTTCAGGTAAGTTCTATTTAGCATCGCGCGTTTATCTCAATCTTTTTGTAACCTTACTTTTCTCAACGGTCATTTTATTCGCTTTTTTTAGTGTGCAGCGTCATGGGCGCAAACAAAAGCGCTTAGCTGCAGTCAAGAGCGATTTCATAAGTAATATGTCGCATGAATTCAAAACCCCGCTAGCGACCATCAGTTTAGCAGTAGATGCTTTGTTGCGTAATGGTGAGAAAATGAATTCCGAGCAAATGCATCAGTATCTGGGTATTATAAAGAGTGAGAATAAGCGAATGAATGCTCAGATGGAGAGCGTGTTACAGATGTCCATGATGGATAAAGAGGAATTGACCTTAACCTTAGCTCCTATGAATTTAGAAGCCTGTTTGCGTGAAGCTGTCGACCATTTTAAGCTCACGGCGGAACAGCGACAGGGGTGGATCGATTTAAGCTGCGAGGCAGGCGATTACGAAATGGAAGGAGATTTGATTCAATTTAAAAGCGCATTAACCAACCTCATTGATAACGCTATAAAGTACAGTATTGATGCGCCTGAAATCAGCATTAAATTGGATCAAGGTTTAGATGAACATAAAATTATGGTCAAAGACCGAGGTATAGGAATGGATGAAGATACTAAGCGACAAGTTTTTGATCGGTTTTATCGTGCAACGAAAGGAAACATTCATGATGTGAAAGGACACGGTTTAGGTCTTTCTTTCGTTAAAGATATAATAGAAAAACACGGTGGAACTATTCGAGTAGATAGTGCTCTTAACGCTGGAACCACCTTTACGATAGTATTGCCAAAAACAGTATAATTATGGAAAAGCAGCGAATCTTATTAGTGGAAGACGATGTGAACTTTGGCAATATGCTCAAAGACACACTGGATTTTAACGATTACGAGGTCACACTTGAACGCGACGGTGTTCAGGGCTTACGTGCATACAAGCAGGGCACATATGAACTTTGTATTTTCGACATCATGATGCCGAAGAAGGATGGCTTGACTTTAGCGACTGAGGTAAAAGAAATCGATAACGGTCAGCCACTGATCTTTTTGACAGCAAAAGGACAAAAGGAAGACATCATCGCTGGTTATAGTGCAGGTGCTGATGATTATTTGGTGAAGCCCTTCGATACGGATGTTTTACTCTACAAAATACAAGCCATTATCGGTCGAAAAGTAGCTGAAATGGACGAAGAGCCCGACACTTTCAGTATAGGAAGTTTCATTTTGGAGCCAAAGATTCGTCAGTTAAGTCGCGAAGGGGAATTGATCAGATTGAGTCCTAAAGAAAGTGACCTTTTAAAAATGCTTATTCAACACAAGAACCAATTGATGCCTCGTAGCAAAGCATTATTAAAGATTTGGCGCGAGGACAACTACTTTACAGGACGTTCTATGGATGTTTATGTTGCTAAACTTCGTAAATATTTAAAAGTAGACGAACGTATTAGAATAGATAACGTTCACGGAGAAGGGTTCCGATTAGTCGAAGAAGCTTAAGGCCTTCTTGTGTTCGGGTTGACCAGTTTCTCTAAGATAAGTTGTGCCTCTTGTTTCGAAGCTTTGGTCTTTTTGATGCTATAGAGTTGATCGCTTGCGTATTTTCTGGCGCGTGTAAGATCGACGATTGGGGTCTTTGGATAGTCTCCAGTATCCCATTGCTCCATCTCCCATATCATAGGTGGTATGTCCCAAGGCTCGTGTAAATGCGGTAGTGGTAAGGCTTTTAGTTCGGGCAGCCATTGCTTGATGAATTCGCCTTTTGGGTCCTGGTCATAGCTTTGCTTGATAGGGTTGTAAATACGAATGGTATTTATCCCGGTGTAGCCGCTTTGCATCTGAAATTGGGTATAGTGGATTCCAGGTTCAAAATCTGTAAATGTACTTGCCAGGTAACGGGCTCCAGCTTCCCAAGGCAACCAGAGGTATTGACTATAAAAGCTCACAACCATCGCGCGCATCCTGAAATTGAGATAGCCTGTCGCAGCTACACAACGCATACACGCGTCGACTAATGGTACACCAGTGGTACCGTTTTTCCACGCCTCAAATTTCTTCTCATCCCAGACCTTTGAATCATCTATAGCAGCATAGGCGCTATTGATGGGGCGGAATTCGTAGCTACATGCGCTTTCAAATTTTTGTATAAAATGCGCTTGCCAACGCAAGCGATCGACAAATGCGCGTTGATTTCGCTTGCTGCCAGCGAGCTCAACTACCTCTGCCATATGCCATACTTGGCGAATACTAAGATTCCCCCAAGCTAAATGGGGCGAAATGCGGCTGCATCCTTTTCTACTGGCTAAGGGTTTTGAAATACTTTGGGCATAGCCTTTAATACGTTCGGTAAGGAATGAATACAAAACGCGTTCCGCTCGTGAAGTGCCGCCCTTTTGAAAATAGGGATGGGGTTTGTAGTCATTAGTATGTTGCCATGGCTCAAAAATATTGGGCTGCGCTTGCTCGCGAACTGCATTTAAGTCAGTCTGTAGCGGTGCAACATCTACATATTCGTACCAATCTTTAAGCCAGTTTTTACGGTGCTTCAGTCCTCTTTTTACGCCTCCATAATCCCATTCATGCCACGAAGTATTGAAGCTTTTTAAAAGACGTCTAACTGCCTTATCTCGTTTAAAAGTCTTGTCTATACCTGTTTCTCGGTGACTGTAAACGGCTATCACGTTGAAGGTAGACAGACAGTATTTAAAGAAATCTAATGCCTCTATATTTAAAAAATAAACGACTTCTTTACCCGCAACTTCATTCAGGTCTTTAATGGAATCCCAAACAAATCGTTCATGGCGTAGATCGTAAGGTTTATCGCTCCACAACGAAGGTTCGTAAAGCGCTATAAAAAGTACCCGTTCTCCTGCTGCTAATGCGCTTCGAATAGGGGCGTGGTCGTGCCATCTGAAATCGCGTTTAAACCAAACAATATGAATGGATTGTTTAGTTGCCATTTTTTGATGGTTTTACTTCAGGAAAGGGGAGGTGGGCTACCGATTCGGGTATAAAATAATGTTGGAGGCCTAGGGCTAATAAAGGAGGTGTATCGAAATGTATTGTAGCGTCTTTTCGAACCAGTGCCTTACCTAATCCCACTTGTTGAACTTGGCCTACCGTATATATACAATCGTTTTTTAACTTAAAACTTTCGTCAAATTCCAATTCTACAGCCCAAAGTGCAGCAGTTGGAATGGGATGCGTCCATCCCTCCAAAGTTTCACAGTGTCCGCCCAAATGTATCCATTCAAAAGTGCCTGCATCATAAGAAGCACTGCTATCGTGCAGCCGTTGCATCTCTGTCTCCGGGAGCGCCACAAGGGTGATACGTTTGTACGTTTTATAATTCGTGAAGGAATGTCTATTGCCATTATCTGGACGGAACAAAATACTCATGCATGCCGGGTTTGCGCCTACATGCGTAACATTCGTAAAGACTCCAGCATTCCAATCACCCTGTGTTCCAGATATGGCTAAAAAAGCGGTTCGAACGCCAGAAATGGCGTTAATTAATCCGGTACGTTCTCTTCGCTGAAGACCGTCTAATGCTGAGGCTGTAAACGATTCCTTCCACATCCTTAAAGAACGCTCTGTCCGCCGTCGATATGAACAATCTGACCCGTCATCCAACTGCTTTTGTCGCTCAATAAGAATGCTGCCATTTCAGCGATATCGCCTACTTCACCTACGCGCTTCATTGGGTTATTCGCACCAATGGCCTCCTTTTTCTCCGCTGTGCTGAGTAGTTTTGCGGCAAGGGGTGTATCGGTAAGGCTTGGTGCAATGCAGTTGATGCGCGCCTTCGGCGCCCACTCTGAGGCAATGGCGCGTGTGAGTCCCTCAATTGCGCCTTTAGAGGTACTTACTGTGGCGTGAAACGGCATTCCGCGCTGCACAGCAACCGTAGAGAACAGAACACATGAGGCTATGCTGTCTTTTTTAAAGTTCTTTTGAGCTGCCTGTAAAGCTTTGATGGCACCCATCACTTGAAGTTGAAAATCTGCTTCGAAGACTTCTGGTTTTAAACCTCGAAAGGGTTTTAGGTTGATGGATCCAACACTATACATGAGACCATCAATATTTTCTGGCATGATCTCGTCCCATGAGTCGGTCAGTACATCAAACTCTTCCCACTCAATAGTATGCGCATGTCCTTCATAAGGCGTTCTGCTAAATACAGTGATTTGGTGTCCTTCTGCGGCTAGTAGTTCTGCCGTGGCTTTGCCGATACCTTTGCTACCGCCAACGATTACGTAGTGTTTCATAGTTACTTCTTCTAAGATTCTAAACCCAATTTTCGCATCAAGGTTCGCAGTTGTGCGGTATTAAAGACGTTGTGGCGTATTTTGTGGTTCCTTAATCACAGCTCATGAAACGACTAGAAATAGGAACTACACCATTATCTTATGTTGACTATCAGTCCATTGCGGACGGTTCAGTAGTAATCGCCTTATCTGAAACTGCTCGAAAGAAGATTGTGGCATCAAGAAAATTTCTCGAGGAAAAATCAGTGCGCAGTATTGCGCCTATCTATGGAGTGAATACCGGCTTTGGTAGTCTGTGTTCCATTGAAGTGGGTACTGAGGATTTGGGTAGGTTGCAAACAAACCTTGTGCGGTCGCATGCTTGTGGTACAGGCGATCCTATAGATCAGGCTATAGTCCGATTAATCATCGCTTTAAAATTAAAGAGTTTTGCAGTGGGCGTTAGTGGCGTTCGGCTTGAGGTATGTGAAAGTCTAGTTCAAATGTTCAATAGTGGAGCCCTGCCGGTCATTTATGCGCAAGGTTCACTTGGTGCTAGTGGTGATTTAGCCCCGCTAGCACATATGAGTCTTCCCTTATTGGGCGAAGGCAGTCTGTGGTTTAATGGTGAAATTTTAGAAACTCAAACGGTGTTAAACGAATTAGGTGCTAAAGCGTGGACCACTAACACTTTGGCGTCAAAAGAGGGATTAGCGCTCTTAAACGGCACCCAGTTCATGTCTGCGCATGGCATCTATGCCACGCTTCATGCACGCAGATTAGATTATTTTTCAGACTTTATAGGTGCCCTTTCAACAGCAGCGCACGACGGTAGAATAGAGGCTTTTTCACAGGGTGTCCATGCGACTCGCCCTCAAAGAGGTCAGGTTCTTACTGCCAAGCGCTTATTTGAATGGTTGAATGAGACGCCCATCATGCATGAAGAGAAAGTTCACGTGCAAGATCCGTATAGTTTTCGTTGCATGCCGCAGGTACACGGAGCTAGTAAAAACGCCCTATGGCATGCGATGGAAGTGATCGAAACGGAGGTCAATTCTGCTACGGATAACCCGGTAGTCTTAGAAGATGAGGATGCTGTGGTAAGTGCAGGGAATTTTCATGGTCAGCCTCTTGCTTTGGTTCTGGATTATATGGCATTAGCCTTACACGAATTAGGCTCTATTTCTGAACGCCGAACCTATCAGCTAATTTCGGGTAGGAGAGGTTTACCACCTTTTTTAACACCAAATCCAGGCTTGAACAGTGGGCTGATGATAGCACAGTATACCGCGGCAGGGATTGTAAGCCAGAACAAGCAATACTGTACGCCGGCTTCTGCAGATAGTATTGAGAGTTCAAACGGGCAGGAGGACCATGTAAGCATGGGGGCGAATGCAGCCACGAAATTAGTCAAAGTGGTGGACAATCTGTATCAAATTTTGGGTATTGAGCTGCTCAATGCATCCCAAGCACTGCACCTTCGTAAAGCAGATATTAGCCCTACTATGCAAAGCTATGTGACTTCTTTCCGGGAGGTGGTTCCGGTGATTGAGGAAGACCGCTATTTGCATCCTGACCTCACCGCATCTAGCGACTTTTTACGCTCGAGGTCTCTAGAAGATGACGTACTTTTGTCCCTCTAACCCGAGTGTATCATGAGTAAAGACCCATACGAAGGATTACGAACGCAGCTTGAAGATCGCGATTGGCCAGCTGTATTNCTATTTAAGTTCATTGTTCCCGCGGATAATCAAAAAGTCGCAGAGGTAGAAGCCCTGTTTGATGCTAAAGTGGCGCAAATAGAATTACGCCCTTCGAAGACTGGTAAATTTGTTTCGATAAGTGCGAAGGAAATGATGCTCGATGTTGATAGTATTATCGATCGTTACAAAAAGGCTACAAAAATTGAGGGCCTTATGGCACTTTAATCTATTTCCAGCCTTCGTAAACACCCAGGCCGAAAAGTGCATAATCTAAACGCGCAGGATCAAGGGGTTCAATTTTGCGAATAGATACGTCCAACTCTTCTACGGCTTTCCAGTCGTTTTGTTTCCTTTTTAAAAGACCTAAACTCCTCGCTACACGGCCACTATGCACGTCTAACGGCAAGGATAATAGCGCCGGGTCAATGTCCCATAGCCCAAAATCGATACCCTCTGTATTCGTTCGAACCATCCAACGAGTGAACATGATTAATCGCTTACATGCGCTGCCCTTACTAGGGTCGCCAAAATGTTTGCCTGCGCGTAAGGGGAGTCCATTGTCTAACAAATACTCTTTGAATTTTTGAAAACTGTGGCCCAAATGCGAATCTCCTTCGCGAACATGCATTTTGAAAAAGTCTCCTAAACTATTGTGCTCTTGATAGAGCATCCTGAGGCTACGAGCGAGTCCTTTGATGTCTTCGGATTGGAACGTACGGTGCACGAATCCATTAAAAGTTTCCAGATCTGACTCACTGGCACCACGAATAAATTCAGCCGGTGAACGGTCCATGCGGTCCATCAAGTCATTGCTCTTCGCTATGATAGTTTTTCGATTCCCCCAAGAAAGCGTAGCGGCTATAAGACCGCTAATCTCAATATCCTCTGCGGAAGAGAAGGAATGAGGGATTTGAATGGGATCGTCCTGCACGAAGCTGAATCTTGCGTATTGATCGGCCTTTTCGATTAAAAATTGAGCCAAGTCTTCGCGCGATAGCTTCTTCATAAATTTGAAGTAATTAAGCTTTAAGCAGTCCGTCGGTCATGACCCATTGTTTCTTACCCAGGGCAGCGAGCTGATCATTATGGGTAACAACGACGACCGTTTGACCAAATTCTTCGTTCAATTGAACTAGTAATTCATGAACGGCGCTCGCATTCGCACTATCCAGATTTCCCGTAGGCTCATCTGCGAGTAAAATACTCGGGTTATTAATGAGCGCTCGCGCAATGGCAACGCGCTGCTGCTCTCCACCACTTAATTCATTCGGTAAATGATGTGCTCGATCGACAATACCTAAAAAAGCCAATTTCTCTAAGGCATCCTTTTCGGCCGCATCGTCCATTTTTTTACCAATCCACCTTGGGAGAAGCACATTTTCTAATGCGGTAAGTTCGGGCAGTAGATTATGAAACTGAAAGACTAAGCCGATTTTTTCGTTTCGCATTTGATTCAACGCTGATTTATCTAAATCTTGAATGGCGCTGCCTTCGAAATCTATGGTACCCTCTGTGGCAGCATCCAATCCTGCGATCAGGTGTAGTAATGTGCTTTTACCCGCCCCCGAAGGGCCGACAATACTAACAAAGTCACCGGGCACGATGGTTGCATCAATGCCTCGAAGAACCTGAGTGGTTCCGTACGATTTCTTTATTCCTTTTAGCACGATCATAAGCTGCAAATTAGGCTATTTCAGTAACTCAGCATAATCTAAAAAATACACTATGCGTATAGAGAATACTTGATCCGCTCCCGTTTGGCTGATGTCCTTCATGTTGTTCCAATAATTCAGCGCAATAGCGTCGTCTGCCCGGGCAAATGAAGCACGATACAACAGGTTGAGTTCGCGTCCAGGTGCCATCCACCAAACGTATTTAAAGTCTACATTGAAGATGTTGATGCGTAAATCTTGATCGGTATATGCCGAAGAAGGAGTTAAGCCACCCTCAGGAGTGAGGTGAAAAAGTTCTTGGGAGTCAATTCTATTCCAGGCATGTCGCGCATTTACCGTGAGGTAGGAATTTGGACCAAACAAATATTGGCCTTCCAAACTTTGTGTAAATTCTTTGCGCTCTCGCATGGCCATACCTATACTATCGGTTGAGACCGTTTGCGCCCAACCCACATTTCTGTGGTTGCCTAAGGAGATTTCAGTTCTAAAATTGAATTGGTCGTTCACCCTAAAAATCAAGAGGGAAGAGCCATAGTAGCCTCGAGCACCCCAATCTGCCCAGCGCCATTGTCCACCTCGTAATTCGTAGGCAAAAGGTTTTCTGAAATCAGAGCTAACCCATGCGTTGTGCCAAAATGATGCAGGATTGATGCGGTATCTGCCCCAAACACGAGGGTCGTAAAAGTCGTACTCTTCAGGACGCGCCTCGAGATCATAGCCAAAGGCTAAGAAGCTTTTTGTTAAAGCGAAATAGCTGTATTCTAAATGTATTCTCTCGAATGTTTGAGGCTCAAACAACTGGCGGTACTGCAAGGTTACACGGTTTCTTCTGCGCAGCAATCGTTTATTAGGTGCAAGCAGTTGATGGCTGAATGAAAAATCTTGATGGATCTTATTCCCTCTACGTTGGAATCCTAAGTCATTTGGGTCAAAATTTGGGGTGACTACGTCTAATTCATGCTCCCAGCGCCAAGCGCCTGTTTGTTTTCCCATTTCCCAGCCACCAGCGACACCGTTGTAGGGATTTTCCAAATCGTATACACTGCTTTGTGCGGCAGTGGCATTGAAAAAATGGCTATTCTCTAATAGGTTGAGATTCGCAGTTACCGCAGAAACGCGTGCATCACGGGTAGATCCGGTAGTGTTCGAGCGAAGCACGTGGGTGTTTATAAAACCAATGGAGTTATTGGTGCCAATGCGCTGGTCCACGGCGAAGACATTATAATTAGTCATCGGTTCTGTAAGTACTTCAATAGCAGCACCCGTTGAATCTTGACCGAAAGCATAGTTATTTGCCGTAAGGGCATTAAGCAACCCAATACTGAGATTCTGATCCGTAGTTCCAGAGACCTTTGTTGCATTTAACATTCGAGTAAAACTCTGCGTTGTATTCTCGAGATCCCCCAGATTAGCATTGGTGAAGTTTTTAGGATTACCGCCAATCCGTCTACTGTAGAAAAGTCCTGCTTTATTGAAAAGATTGACACCCTCAGTGAAAAATTGACGGTTTTCATCGAAGCGTTGTTCAAAGGCTTCAAAGTTCACAAACTGTTCATCATATGCAACTTGAGAAAAGTCAGGGAGCAGCGTCATATCTAGTGTGAAACTCTTGTTGAGTCCAATCTTGATGTCGGCTCCAGCTGTTCCTGTACTGCTCGTATTACCCGTACTATTACGCAAAACTGAACCAGTAAAGTTGGGTCTTAAGCTGATGCGCTTGGGTGGGTTCATTATGCGTATGCCCTCCAATATCCCGCTTTGAAGAGATTCGTTTTCAAAATTTCTATCGATGGGGTTCCAGCTGTACAGGGTGCGCGTACTGCGAATGGATCTTTTAATATTAAAACCCCAGGGCTTCGGAGCTTCACCATCCTTCGTACGTGGCATTCGTAATACTCGGTAGGGAATGAAAATTTCAGCGTTCCACGAATGTTCCGTTTTCACAACGGCACTGTACCAAACGGCATTCCAACTTCCATCTTCATCGTCGTCATTTGTCGCACGAGAATCGCCTTGAACACCGGCGGCACTCAGGTAAAAATTGAAATCATTCGATCCGTCGTTGAATGGATTGATGATGATTTGAACCCAGTCCGTATTTGCATTGACTCGGTCCCTCGGAGTTAATTGGCTCAATATCGGTGCAGTATCGTCCGCAAAAGCAAAAGCTATATACAGTCCTTTCTCAGTGTAGAATAAACGGACATCATCAGCAATACCATCGGGTGTTGCAGAAGGCTCAGGGAAGTAACATTCTAAAGGAGCCAATTGCGCCGCTGTATCCCATTGCGGCTCAGACAAAGCACCATCAATGCGCATACCTTCATCTGGTAATGCTGGAATAAATGCTGATTTTGGCAAATTTTGGGCATTAAGGCCAAAAAAAAGGAATGCCAATAGGAGTATTAGGTAGGTTTTGGGCATGCGCAAATATCGGTAATCGATTGGATATATTGATTTAACAACTTTACCAGTTAAAAAGGTTCATCGTTCAAAGGTTGTGCCCTAAATTTGTAGACAAATCAAGGAACACATATGAACCTCCACGAATATCAAGGAAAAGAAATTTTAGCCGGTTACGGCGTACGTATTCAACGCGGAAAAGTGGCTCAAACGCCAGCAGAAGCAGTTGAAGTAGCGAAACAACTCACTGAAGAAAC
>NYXD01000091.1 GCA_002685435.1 Cryomorphaceae bacterium
TGTAAGAACTCCTTCGTCAGTTGTAAACTTGATGAAGTACACACCAGCCGACTCATCGCTGAGATCGAATTGGTTGTTGTATAGTCCGTTAACAGTAACTACCTCATTAGAGATCACCTGTCCTACCATATTCACGATGCTGATTTCAACATTCGTAGCTGTTGCAGTTGCAAATTCTACGTTAAACAGACCGCGCGTTGGATTCGGGTAAATACTCAATGTTCCGTTCAAGAAGTCCTCATCTACACTGATCTGGTTCACATCGAATGTGAACGTAGCAGTATCAGAAGAACACGGTCCGAACGCTATAACTGTTACAGTCTCACCTGCGTTGTTCGCATTGAAGGTCACTGTACCTGAAGTATCGTTTGAAGACGTTCCGTTAGAGAACTCAACGTAAATACTATCAGCACCTGTTGTACCAGTAGTACTCCAGTTCGCCATCCAATCCGTAGCACTGATCGTAGCGTTCGCTGTATCTATAGAGATCGCTGCTACTGCATCCGGGTAAACACTTACAGTGAATGTTGAATCTTCACGTTCACAACCACCAACTGTTACTTTCCAGTCGTAGAAGTATTCGTACCAAGAAGTACCACCATTACGGTCACCTGTAATAACTACAGAACTATCACCTGACCAATATGGGAAAGTTGAGTTCAAGTTATCATAAAGTCCACCAGTAGTCGTTCCGTTCAACCAAATCTTGTACGATCCACTTGATAAAGAAGCTCCTAAGTATACTTGCTCAGCAGCATATCCAGTTGCTGAAGTAGTGACTGGAATACTGTACAATTGCGTACCCGAAGCATCTTCAATTACAATAGTTGATGTTCCAGCACCTGAAGGGAATAGTGTAACACTATCTAGAGACATACCACTGTAAGCCGTAAAGCTCAAACCATATGCACCTGTGTAGCTGTAACCTGATCCCGGAGATAATTGTCCGACACTCTCAGTATAGTTAATAGAACTAACAGTGATTGTTGTATCCATCATTACACTTGAAAGCATAATTGTAGAATCTGCATCGACAACTGCAATAGTGTCGTTACCTGAAGCCCACATTACTTTTCCTTGTGTAGGATTTGTAACTGAAAGGTTTACGTCATCACCTGCACAAATAAACTCAGGATAAACTGGGGTTACTTGTTGTGCATCTGTAACATCAACACTTAATGAAAGTGTATCGTTTCCAGGACGTCCATCACCAGTAAGTTGAGTGTAAGCAACTACAGAGTAAGTACCTCCAACAAAGTTACTGATGTAACCTAATTCAACAGTGTCTTTTCCACCGAATGGAACAGACAAACCTGTTGGGGTAGCAGTCATCGTCGTTCCGAAGATGTCAACACTTACTGTCAACGAGGTTAGCGTGTTTTGACCATTGTTGGCTATTTGAACACTCACCATCAAACTATCATCACCACAAATCCCGTTAGCTGGGTTTAACAATGCAGTTAATGCAGCATCATCGCCAATTACATCGTACTCATCAGCACCTATATCAACAGTTGTTGAACCTGACATTGGACGGGCATCGCCGTCGATATCTACTGTCACACCAACGGTGTTATCACCAGCATCATTAGCCAATGGACCGTAGACATGCAGATCAGTTGCAGTAGCGAAGATTGGATCGCCTTCAACTGAATTCATGTGCATTGTTGAATCCATACTCTGTAGTTGACCTAAAGAGTCAATGTATGTGACAGCATAAGGGCTACTCACATAACTATATCCTAAAGAGGTACCCGTACTGTAGTAAAGGTTGTAGTCACCGAATGCGCTCGTGTTGTAGTTGTACAACGCATATGTACCACCCGTGAAGATGTTGTTACGGAAGTTTACGTTCGCAGCATTATAATAATCGCGAACACCAGCATATCCACCAACAGCAGTGTTGTGATAAATACCAACGCTATCAGAATACAAGACATTTAAACCATAGTATCCTGCGTTTATCATGTTGTTGGTGATCTCACTCGGAGCATTAGCTGTGCTTGTACTAGACAAGTAATAGCCGTAGATACCGTAGTACAAATCGCTGATGTGGTTACCTATGATTTGACAACCGTTTACTTGGTATGGGTAAACACCGTAAGCAAAGTTTGAACGGAAACCAGAAAGTTCGTTATCACTGATTTCGACATTATCGCCGTAGTAAACGTAGATACCGTAATAGTATTGATCTGTCATGGTATTTCCTGAAATAACTATATCGCCATTTCTAGCGGCCATGCTACCATAGAAACGGATTCCATAGTATCCACCCATGATATCATTATTCTCAATTGTAATGTTTTGCTCACCAGCTGTAGTTGAGAAAGCAGAGGTTGCACTTGCAGAAGCAATAATAGCATTTATCACACTTGAGGTTGAAGTCGTATTACTCATTATAGTGTTACCTGTAATAGAGATATCACTAGAACCATTCAAACGGAAACTACTATTGTTCGGCGTGTAGATGAACAGATCTTCAAAGTTCATGTACTTCGCTCCTTCAAGAACAAAGGCGGCATCAGTACCGGCAATGATTGTATCATTAGCGGAGGTACTTCCTTTAAAGGTAATAGTATTCGTCATTGACGAACCATTGATTTCTCCGAGGTACGATGACGTTGAGAATGAACCGCTTTGGAATTCGAAGGTAACTGCACCACCGATACCACAAACATTCAACGTACTAGTCACACTATCTAACGTAGCAAAGTCACCAGTAGGACCTACTGAATACGTACCTGCTGCTAGAGGACCTGTACATTCCGTTTGGAACGTAAATGGACCTTCCCAAGTACTACTACAACAGTTCTGTACATAGAAGTCATACCCAGTATTTGGATTCAAACCTGTTAAACTGTAAGGCGCCGTAACGTTAGTGTCTAACGTTCCTGACAATGCTCCCACACCTGTACCCTGAATAAATCCTGAAGGACCGTATTCAACGTTGAAACAGTTGGCACCCGTGTAACTCCAAGTCAAATCAGCAGATGAGCTTGTAATGTTACTCGCCATTTGATTGTAGTTGATACATGCAGGGATAGCTTCAACTTCTACACTATCAAGATAGATGTAGTTGTAAGAACCAGAAGCACTGTAGAACAAGAATGCTGGTCTACGAGAGTCGCTAGTTACAACACTTGAGTCTAAGTAAACAGAATACTGCTGGTAAGTCGTTGAACCCACGTTCATATTTTTCGCAACTACTGCAGAAGAATAGTTTCCTGCTGCATCCGTTGTAGCAACTGACATCTGTCCAGGATATGTTGTAGAACTCGTACGAGCCCAGAACTTAAGCTGTAAACCACCCTGATTTAAATCTTCAATCATCGGTAATGAAACAACAACTGTATCACCAGCTACGTTTGATTGACGGTTGTATACATAACCTGTTCCTGAATAAGACGAGAACGTAGAAGTAGATGCGTATGAATACGAGTTACCTGGATTTGAATTCACAGAGTAAGTCCAACAATCCGGTAAGTTTGGATTAATACTGTTACCATAAGCAGCTGGCTTATTCTCAAAACCGTCAGCAAACGGCGCTGCCGTTGGTGAACATGGTACATCAACCGTAATTGGACCAACCCACGGTGACATAGAACCGTTCGTTGACATACAGTTCGACTGGATGTAGAAATCGTAAGTCGTTGCATCATCAAGCGTGTTGATTGACCACGAAGTACCGGTTACAGTATCCGTTGGTGCACCAGTACCTTGAGTAAAGCCTGATGGCCCCCACTCTATGATGTAGTTCGTAACTGCTGAACTGTCTACCCACGTTAATGTCGCAGAAGAATCTGAGGTAGCACTACCTGCAGCGTTAACAGCTATAGGACAGTTTGGAATATCACGAATCTCGATGTCATCTAAATATGCATAAGCGTATGAATAAGTGTAACCTGTTACAAATTCAGGTACGATCATAAACACAACACGTGATGCATTCGAAGAAACATTATCTAAATCAACAGTGTACTCAGTATACGTAGAAGTATAGTTAACTGTATCGATAATATTTATTGAACCTAAAGATGCATTTGAATCTGCTGTGGCGATAATCATCTTAGTCGTGTAGTAAGCAACACTTGAAGATGTTCTCAAATTAAAGATCACTTGCTTATCGTTTCCTGATAATCCAGAAATACGAGGAGAGAAAACCGCTAAAGTATCACCATCGGCACTATTGGTCGATGTTGTACTTGCGTAACCATAAAAACGTACAGCATTAATACCTGTATTTGCGTAGAAACTGTAATCATAATTATATGCGTAGAACGAAGAAGATGTTCCAGTTTTAGCATACGCCCAACAATCCGGTAAATCTGGATTTGACGTGCTTCCGTCAGTGTAACCTTCGAAGCCCGTTGAATAAGGTACAACTTGATCACCACACTCTGTTTGGAATGTGAATGGACCTACCCAGTTTGATGTTCCGTCACCTGTTGAAGTACAATTCGCCATTACGTAAGCGTCGTAATACGTATTCTGAACTAAGCCAGTTGCCGTATAAGATGTAGTCGTAGATGTGTATGAAGTACCCGTTCCTTGAGTAAAGCCCATTGGACCTACCTCGATATTAAAGGCAGCGGAGCTTGATGACCAAGAAATCGTTCCTGTAGTCTGAGTTGTTCCTGTCAATGAAAGACCGGTTGGTTCTGGACATGGTGGGATATCCGTAATACTTACATCGTCAATACAGATATAATCAAAAACACCGATTTCTCTTCTCAACATAAATACAACACGAGCATCACCTGTAGTAGCACCGTCTAAATAAACCGTGTATTTATTATAAGCGGTAGCCGTAGCATAAACTGTATCAACTGCATTAAACGAACTCGGCGTGCCAGCAGCATCAATTAAACCAATAATCACCTCACCTGGACGACCCGCAGAAGTAGTTCTTGCGTAAAACTCAAGTTGCTTTGTAGCTGAATCAAGACCCTGAATCTCAGGAGTCATGATCATAGTCGTATCTGCATATGTAGCAGATGTGCTCGAGCTAGAAGATCTATAGCCGTATAAGAAGTTCGAACCAGAATTCGCATAGAACGAATAGTTACGGTTGTAGAAATATGGGTAATAAGAAGAGCTCGTAGTGTTAACGTAAAAATCCCAACAAACCGGTAATGAAGGGTTGAAAGCCGAACCAGTTGCTGAATTATCAAAGTTCTCACTGTAAGGAGTGGTAACCTGAGCACATGGCGTGAGGAAAGTAATAGGTCCTAACGTATCAGAGTAAGATGATGTGCCACAGCTTGTTACCGCATACGCATCATAAGTACTTGACGATACAAGAGACGTTAGATTCGCGGTGCCGCTAGATACACTTGCTGAAGTGCCTGCAGTTGATGGATTAAATCCTGCTAAACCATAAATAACCGTAGTAGTTGCACTTGAATTACAACCTTCAGATACTGTTGCGGTAGCAGAACTTCCTGTAACTGTACCTACGGCAATTGCAGTGGGTGCAGCACAGTTAGAATATCCTGTAGGTAATTCTTGAACTTTTAAATCATCAACTATAATGTCGTTGTAAAACGATGCAGAACCGTTAAACTTACTTACAGTAAACCTCAGTGCAATGTCATTAGGCATACTGATACACGATAAATCAACCTGCACTTTTCTCCAACCTGCGGAGTCTGTACTTCCCGACCATACTGCCTGATAAGACTGACCATCAAATAACTCGACAGTCAGCGTATTATTCCCAACATTACTACTAGTGTTATTCTTAAACCAGTAAAACTCCAGAGAAGGATTGGTTAGCGTACTTGGGTCTATCGAGTCGGTCGTAATAGAGACATCACAAGGGTAAGGTGATGAACCATCAACCCACATGGCGTATGAACCAGTTGCACCAGTCGTGTGATTGGTATAACCTGAGGCTCCATACCCGGGATTTTGTGTTGTTAGCTTCCACGAAGCGTTCGTAGAAGTGCTACTGCAGGAATTTGATTGAACCCAAGCAGATGGTATACTACTAAAGGTTTCTGTCAAGACCTGCGCATTAAGTGTGCTCAAAGAAAAAAGGACGCTTAATGAAGCGAGTATGAGTCTTTTCATGTTTAAGTGATTTTGTGATTTTGTGATTAACGATATTAACTAAAAAGCTAGGCACATCCAAGTGGATAGGGCAAAATATAATTGACACTTAATCAGTCAAATTGAAATGATATTATAACATAAAATACGATGTGACATATGGTTCAAAAAAAAGCCCCGACCAATGGCCGGGGCTTGAAGTATAATTTTAGAGTGTATTACTCTACTG
>NYXD01000092.1 GCA_002685435.1 Cryomorphaceae bacterium
AAATTTGCTTTGCATCAGGAGAGCAGGAGAGCGCATCAGCATCAGCAGCAAAGCCTTCAACACGACCAGAACGCCTTTGCCCTTGCGCGCGTTGTTGTTATCATGTCACAGAGCGGGGGCCGGACCACTGCGGCACCGGCATCCGTAAATCCCATGCACAGAGGAAGCACCAGCAGGAATGGGTACCGTTGGATTCACCCGCCACGTATGCGTTTCTTCTGTACCATCGGTATGGATTTTATGGACACAGATTTCTACTATGCGATCACTGGTAACATTGACGCCTGTAGTTTCTAAGTCGAAAAAACAGATGGGACGAGTAAGATTCAATTTCATTGGAGTACGATTAGATTCAAAAAAAAGCCACCCCTAAGGGCGGCTTCATAAAGTTATAAATTTTGGAATTAAATCTCCCGATCTAAATCCCATGATTCTAAATATTCGGCTACTCGTTTTACAAACATGCCTCCCAAAGCTCCGTCGACCACACGGTGGTCGTAGCTGTGACTAAGGAACATTTTGTGGCGAACTGCAATCATATCACCTTCGGGGGTTTCTATTACTGCCGGTTTTTTAACTATCGCACCTGCGGCCATAATGGCTACTTGTGGTTGATTTATGATAGGTGTACCCATGACATTTCCAAAGGTTCCTACGTTGGTTAAGGTGTAGGTTCCACCGCTGATTTCATCAGGCTTGAGTTGGTTGTTTCGCGCACGGTTAGCTAGATCGTTCACTGCTTTTGTGATGCCCAACAAGCTTAGTTGATCTGCGTTTTTAACGACAGGAACAATAAGGTTACCCGAAGGTAGAGCGGCTGCCATACCCACATTGATATTCCCGTGTTTTATGATGTTTGTACCGTCAATACTCACGTTAATCATTGGGAAATCCTGGATGGCCTTAACGATGGCTTCCATTATGATCGGAGTAAACGTTATTTTTTCTCCATGCTTTTTTTGGAATTCACCTTTTACCCGGTTACGCCATAGCACAACTTTTGTCATATCTGCTTCAACGAAGCTTGTGACGTGCGGAGAGGTTTGAACTGAATTCACCATGTGATCAGCAATGAGCTTTCTCATGCGGTCCATCTCAATAATTTCATCTCCGGATCCAACATTGATCGCAGGAGCTGAAGTTTTGGGCGTCGGGGTGGAAGCCGGAGCTGCAGGCACTGCGGCGGCGGCAGTTGGTGCTGCACCAGCTGCAGGCGCTTTATCGGCTTTCGCTTGACGTCCGTCTTCTAGATAGGAGATAATGTCTTTTTTAGTAACTCGACCCTCTTTGCCACTTCCCTGTATTTGATCCAATTCCGATTGACTAATGCCCTCTTCTTTCGCCATAGAACGTACGAGCGGTGAATAGAATCTACCGTTTGAATTCTTGGAAATCGGTGCACTAGGCGAGGGCGCGCTTACTGTTGCAGCCGCCGCGGCTACTTGAACTTCAATTTCAGCTGCAGCTACTGCTGGTTCAGGAATACTTTCAGGCGTAGAAGTAGCAATAGTTGAGCCACTATCTTCGCCTTCAATTTCTATAATTGCGATGGGGCTACCTACTTCGGCAACTCCGTTTACATCTACTAAAATTTTGACTAACGTTCCGCTAACAGGAGAAGGTACTTCACTGTCTACTTTATCGGTAGCAACTTCAACTACGCTTTCTTCAGCGTCTATGAGATCACCAACGTTTTTCAACCAGTTCGTTACGGTAGCTTCTGCAACGGATTCGCCCATTTTGGGCAAGATTAATTCAAACTGAGCCATTGAATTTGGGTTTTTCGGTCCTCGAATTTACGGCAAAAAATCCCACTATTACTATTGTGCTAGAATTTGCTTAGTTCCCAGAGCTGGCGCAAATCGGACTTTAATTCGGCTTCTTTTGCATAGTTGATAACAAGAGTGGATACACTTTGCGATACGTTCAAGACTTTTGGGATTCCGGTCGCAATATCGAAAATCGGAGCAGGAAGCATCGGTAAGTGATTTTTTGTCGCTGCCTCAGCAGTATAGCCGACTAGAGTCGATTTTCCAGTGATTATTTTTCCAGAATAAATGAGCCAATTGATGTATCCTTTTGTGCGACCCGCGATAGCGGCAAGCGTCATTGAGAGCGGCAAAGTTAGGATGAGAAGGAGCGTTAGGGTGATGTCAAGCAATCGTTTTTGACGGCGGTAGTTGGCATCTGCGGCATTGAATCGGCCCAAGCCATAAGTCTCACCCTGGTTCAAACTACTGTTTGATCCCACGATATACGGTCCGCCAGTCACCAAAGACTTTATATTGGTCTGGGTACCCAATTCGCTCATGATCCGCATAAGAACGGACGCTGGCCAAGCATTGGATTCAACCACACATTCGTTGATATTGTACAGTTGAATCTTTGCCTCTAATTTTTCCAAGTTCAATGGTTCATTACCAACCGCAACATCATGCAAGAAAAACGCAGGAACGATGCCATTTTCAGTCAGTAATTTTTGAAGCGATGCCTTTCCAGAATCGGAGCCTAAATAAAGCATCCTAGGGCGTTGAACGGGAAGGGTAAATAAATGTTTTCCAGTGAGCAGTCCAATAATGGAACGCCAGAGAATGAGCATAGTAATACCTCCCAATCCACCAAGGAGGAGCAGGGCACGAGAGAATCGAAGCTCCTCAGGAAGCAACCCATAGAAGAAGCCGATCACAAGTGTGGCGATAGCCATGGAACGTGCAATGACAACCGGTCGCGTATTCTTCGTATACACCCCACTTAAGGCAAGGGCTAGCAGCCAAAATAGAATGTAAGATCCTTGAACGTAATAGGTATAGGTATCTGGATACGAGCCACCATTGATGAATCTATGGTTGTGTTCCCAGTAGATTTTTAATTGGTCTAATGTCAAGGCCAAAAGTAGGATGTCAATGATCGGCGTTGCCGCACTTTTCGCCAGACGGGCTACTAATGCCAATCCGGCACGAAGGTAAATCCCTAAATAAATAAGCAGCGTGTAGGCGAGGGCAGAGGAACCGCTGAACTGCTTTTTAGCGAAAATGATCATGGCTTGATAGAACATTTTTACATAGTTCAGACTGCCTCGTTTCGTGCTTTCCCCTTTGTAGTGAATGATCTGAGAATCACTGATATAGTGGTTTTCATGGCCCGTTTTTAGTAACTCGTAGCTAAGGTCAATGTCTTCACCGTACATGAAATACCGTGGATCAAATCCACCTACCTCCCGCAATAACAGGGTAGGGACCATCATAAAACAACCTACTAAAATGTCCACCTTATGATTGCCATCGGGATCTAAATGCCCCATATGGTAGCGTGCAAAAAAAGCTGATTTCGGGAAAATTCTGGAAAGTCCTGTAATTTTCCATAGTGCCGTCGTTGGGGTAGGTAGCCCGCGCTTGCTTTCCGGAAGGAACTGGCCTGTTCCATCAATACCCTTTATACCTAATCCACCCACTTCCGGGTGCGACCTTAAATATTCAATACACACCTCTAATGTATCTTCCTGTACGACGGTATCGGGATTAAGAATAAGTGTGTACGTTCCTTTTGCGGCCTCAAAACCTTGATTATTTGCACGCCCAAAACCGACATTTTCTTTATTTGCAATCCACCGTACCTCAGGAAAGGCTTTTATAATACGCGATTCGCCGCTATCGGTGCTTGCATTATCGACAACGATGACCTCGTAAGCATAGTCCGTCTTACTTCTGAAGATGCTTTCCAAACACTGCGTCAAAAACTCTTTAACGTTGTAGTTGACTATGACTATGCTGAGATCCACTATTTCGGGAGACTTTGTTCGTACGGAATGCGCTGTTGAATGCTACGTCCAAGCGTCACTTCATCAGCAAACTCTAATTCATCACCGACTGATATACCGCGCGCAATAGTGGTGAGTTTGACATTGAAGTCTTTAATTTTTCGATAGAGGTAAAAATTCGTGGTATCGCCCTCCATAGTTGTATTTAATGCAAAAACCAATTCTTCAACATCGCCGTCTTTCAACTTCTGAATCAAATGATCGATCGTTAAGTCGCCCGGTCCAACCCCGTCCATGGGTGAAATCAATCCACCCAATACATGGTAGGTGCCTTGGTAGCCGCCTGTATTTTCTATTGCCATCACATCTCGCACATCTTCTACAACGCATACAATACTAGAATCGCGCTTTGGTGAGGCACAAATACTGCAAGTTTCTGTGTCAGAAAGTGTGTGACACGTACCGCAAAACGTCGTGTTTTGACGTAAATCGACTAAAGCAGCGGCTAAAGCATCCGTCTGCCCTTCTGGTCTACGCAACAAATGCAACGCCAGCCTTAAGGCAGTTTTCTTGCCTATACCTGGCAACCGTGAGATTTCTTCAACGGCTTGTTCTATTTTTCTACTGGAAAAATTCATCTGTTTCAAAAGTAAGGGATTGCGCATATTTGTGAACATGAACTACACGCTCTTTTTAATTCTCTTGCTTGCCTATGTAGGTGTGCTCGTTNTGATTGGTAAAATAACCTCGCGNGGCGCNACCAANGCNACCTTCTTNAACGCGAATAAAAACGCTTCTTGGTTGCTNGTAAGTTTCGGCATGATTGGCGCNTCNCTCAGCGGTGTCACNTTTATTAGNGTNCCTGGATGGACNGCTGCCTCNGGAATGACCTANNTAATGATGGTNGTGGGCTTTTTCTTNGGNTATTTACTNATTGCNTTNGTNCTANTNCCCGTNTACTACCGNTANAATGTGATCAGTATNTANAGTTTTCTNGGNGAAAAACTGGGGGCCTCAAGCTATAAAACAGGCTCTGNATTCTTCCTGCTTTCGCGTATAGTTGGTGCAAGTGCTCGTTTGTACATCGTAACCATGGTNGTCCAATTAATGATATGCGACAGCNTCCATATTCCCTTTCCCATTACTGCAATAGCCGTTCTCGTACTCATCGCACTTTANAGTGCGGCGGGCGGTATCGCAACCATCGTTATTACGGATACCCTTCAAACTGCATTCATGCTTATTGCAGCTGCATTGGCACTCTATTTCGTAGGCAGCGCTGTGGTTCCTGAAGAACAAAGCATTTGGGATTATATTACGAAGAGTGACATGGCTTACGTCATCAAATCTGGTTCGGCACAAGCATGGTGGAAACAACTACTCGGAGGCATATCTATTGCTGTTGCCATGACCGGTTTAGACCAAGACATGATGCAAAAAAACTTAACGGTTGCGCGCCTGAAAGACTCGCAAAAGAACATGGTCTTGCTCGGTGTGAATTTACTTTTTGTGAATGCATTGTTTCTGGCTTTAGGTATACTCTTAACAGATTACGCTGCACTCCAGGGTATTACTGCAACCGGCGATAAACTCTTTGCAAGCGTCGCTACCAGTAGCGGTATGCCAGCGCTATTAGGTGCAGTGTTTTTTCTTGGGCTTTTGGCAGCTGCCTTCTCCAGCGCAGATAGCGCACTTGCTTCACTCACTACTGCTTTTTGCGTTGACTTTCTGGGAATGTATTCGGAGGAAAATTCGTCCCGTCGAACGAAAGTTTATTTTGGATTTATGGCAGTCTTACTGGTTGTCATGCTCTTGATTTATTCCCTTGAGGCAGACAGTATTATTTCTGCGTTATTTACAGCAGCAGGTTATACCTACGGTCCGTTGCTTGGACTTTTTGCTTTCGCCTTAACGCAAAAGAGAAAGATTCAAGGATGGGGAATAACAGGAGTGGCAATAGTAAGTCCCTTTTTAGCTTACGCTTTAAGCCTATGGGCACCCCGTTTAGGGTACACCATAGGTTTTGAGCTTTTACTTTACAACGGTTTAATCACCTACTTTGGCGCATGGGCATTGAGCCGACGTGCCTAGTGTTTCGTGACTTTGAAGTTCTCAACTGAATTTTCAGTGGTCACCTTGACTTGATAGAAGCCGCTAGCATATGCTCCCAGATTAAGGGTTATACGTCCAGTGGTTGCATTGAAGATACTTTCTTCCATTAATGCGCCATTCGTACCAAAGATTTGAACGAATACCTTTCCTTCTATCTCAGCCGTGTGTATGTGAAGTATACCTTCCGTAGGGTTAGGATAGAGCACCATAGAAGCAGTACCTTCTTCATCGAGCCCAATATTGGTATAAGGGACAGTGATGTTGTCCAGGCCACAATCTGTAGTAATCACTAGTTTCACCGTTGTAGGTCCATTCCCAGAAAAAGTGTTTGTCGGATTCTGTGCATTTGATGAGTTCCCATCTCCGAAGTCCCAGAACCACGCGCTTGGTGTTGGCGTACTGCGGTCCGTGAACTGGTAGGTCAGCCCATTCGTATTTTGCAATTCGAAATCTGCATCGAGCTTCGGGCCAGGGACAAGGACTGCGCTGTCCGCGACAAAGGTGTAGGCATTGTAGTAGATGTATTCAAGGTCGTAATCTGTGGAGATGTTAAGCGTTGCCGAATGCGCTCCCATTCCTATAAATGTGGAAAGCAAGCTCGATCCTTGACGGTTTAAGGTAAACAGACCATTGACTGTCGTATCTGTACTGCTCAAGTCAAAGTCGAATGGCGTGTCTTCACAAATGGGTGAAACATTCAAAGCAGCCGTAGCAGGAGTTCCAGAAGAAATGACCCGAATGTTATCTATGTAGAGGTTGTTACCGTATCCACCGATTCCTTTGATTCGGAATTGTACAAAATCTCCATTTGTAGAAGATAGAACTACACTATCTGTGCGCCAATCGCTTGATCCGCCCGGAATGAATTGACTTTGAGAATTAGAAGCGGTCGCTAGATCACCACCGCCTTTTTCATAAACGCGTGTGAAAGTCGCTCCGCAATCTGTGCTCACCTCGACTAAAAGAGAATCGGCATAGGCGGTAGAATACGCCGCATAACTTACATCGAAATACAAGACGGGATTGTAGCCATTGATATCAAACTTTTCACTCAAAAGGCCGTCTTCAGCGCCGACAGTGGAGTAATTGAAGTAGTTCATATACATGACTTCACTTTTAGCGCCCGTGGGTCCAGTAACTTCTCCTTTGGTCCAGCTGGTGCTGCCGTCTGGATTTTCGGTGGTGAACGCAACTGTTCCATTACCTGTCCATGTTTCTACAAAAGGAAGCGTTTGTAGCGGACTGACCGTTACAGCATTTGCTAATACAATGGTATCTGCTCCATAGGAGTTACTGGCAATTAAAGTAATAGTATAGATCCCATAGGCACTGAAATTCACTTCTGGATTTTGTGAGCTACTCGATGTTCCATTAATGAAACCATGTGTGGAAGGAGTGATCGACCAATTCCACGACGTAGGGCTTTTCGTACTGAGATCAGATAATATTATACCTGTATTTAAACAAGGTGTACCCGTTACAGGAGCGAAGTCCGCTACAGGAGTACCAATATTATCCTCAATTTCGATAGCAT
>NYXD01000093.1 GCA_002685435.1 Cryomorphaceae bacterium
CATGTCCCAGGAGAATTGGACTACATCCTCCATTTCGCATCGCCGGCCTCCCCCATCGATTATTTGAAAATACCCATTCAAACCCTTAAGGTCAGCTCGCTAGGCACACACAATCTACTAGGATTGGCTTTGCATAAAGGTGCGCGTATCCTTGTCGCATCCACCTCAGAAGTCTATGGAGATCCACTGGTTCACCCGCAGACTGAGGAGTACTGGGGCAATGTAAATCCAGTAGGCCCGCGTGGAGTGTACGATGAAGCCAAGCGCTTCATGGAAGCGATGACCATGGCTTACCACACCTATCACGGTTTAGAAACGCGTATCGTTAGAATTTTTAATACTTACGGACCGCGCATGCGCTTGAACGACGGTCGTGTATTGCCTGCATTTATCGGTCAAGCATTGCGCGGTGAAGACCTCACTATTTTTGGCGACGGTTCTCAGACCCGCTCGTTCTGTTATGTGGACGATTTAATTGAAGGCATCTACCGCTTGTTGATGAGTGACCATTCGGAGCCTGTGAACATAGGAAACCCGCATGAAATCACCATTAGCCAATTCGCGGAAGAAGTCATCAGCCTCACTGGAACGACACAAAAAGTGGTCTACAAAGAGCTGCCTGTGAACGATCCCATGCAACGCCAACCGGACATCACTAAGGCAAAAGAATTGCTGAATTGGGAACCAACGGTGATGCGCGAAGAAGGGCTAGACCGTACCTATGCTTGGTTTAAAAGCCTACCTGAAGATCGCCTGTATCGCAAGGAGCACAGGGATTTCGCCCACTACAAGAAAACCAAATAAGCCAGTAATGAACCAAATTTTAGTCACAGGAGGCTTAGGCTACATAGGATCACATACCGTGATCGAACTGCTCGCTGCAGACTATGAGCCTATTGTCATCGATAACCTCAGCGAGAGTCCTATAGAAGTTAAAGACCGCATTGAAAAAATCGTGGGTAGAGAAATTANNTTCCGCNANGTNGAGCTTTGTNANCGCNNTGCNNTNGATNCNGTNTTTGAAGAATTCCCGGANATCTCGGGNGTCATTCACTTTGCTGCCTTTCTANTGGTTAATGAGAGCGTCGAAAAACCGCTGAAATACTACCACAACAACCTTTTGAGTACTGTTAACCTTCTTCAAAGCATGGAGGCACACGGTATTCGCAACATTGTTTTCTCGAGTTCTTGCACCGTGTATGGCACACCAGAGAACCCACATGTGGATGAAAATGCGCCCGTACAACCTGCGGAAAGCCCTTACGGCAATACCAAGAAGATGGGTGAAGAAATACTCCGAGATACCGCATCAACTGGAACGGTAGATGTACTTAGTTTACGTTATTTCAATCCTATCGGCGCGCACCCATCGAGTATCATTGGCGAATTCCAAGACGGAGAACCGCACCATTTGGTCCCTTACATCACTGAGACTGCCATTGGTAAGCGCAAGGAATTAAAAGTATTTGGGTCCGATTACGATACGCGCGACGGCTCATGCATTCGCGATTACATCCACGTTCTTGACATCGCCAAAGCTCATATTTTGGCCGTTCAACATTTNATTGATGGCAAGATCAAAGGCTTTGATGTCATTAACCTAGGATCCGGCAACGGCTCAACCGTATTAGAAATGATTAATGCTTTTGAACGCGCTACGGGAATTTCCATTCCATATCGTCTTGCACCGCCTCGAGCAGGTGATGTACCGGCGGTATATGCGAATATTGCGAAGGCAGAGCGTGTGTTGAATTGGACTCCAGAAAAAACATTGGAGGATATGCTACGTNATGCTTGGAATTTTGAGCAATCACTACCACAAGAATAGTCGTATGAAGAACATCATCATCACCGGCGGNGCCGGATTTATTGGCTCNCACGTCGTTCGCTTGTTTGTAAACAAATACAGCGAGTACCGCATCATNAATGTGGATGTGCTGACCTATGCCGGNAACCTCGAGAACTTGAGCGATATCGAAAGTGCCCCAAATTATGTGTTTGAGCGCGTGGATATCGTAGATGCTGCAGCCGTTGATGCGTTGTTTGATAAATACCAGCCGGTGGGTGTGATTCATTTAGCGGCAGAGAGTCACGTGGACCGTTCTATCAAGGATCCATTGGCCTTTGTGCGCACCAACATACTAGGTACGGTGAATTTATTGAACAGCTTTAAGCGCATTCATGAGGATTTCCAGGGCAAGCGCTTCTACCATATCAGCACGGACGAAGTGTATGGTACATTGGGTAAGGAAGGATTGTTTGAAGAAACAACGTCGTACGATCCAAACAGTCCGTACAGCGCCTCAAAAGCATCTTCAGACCACTTTGTGCGTGCCTACGGCGAGACCTATGGCATTCCTTATGTGGTAACCAATTGCTCGAACAACTACGGCCAGAACCAATTCCCAGAAAAGCTTGTCCCGCTCTTCATCAACAACATCGTTGAGGAAAAGCCATTGCCGGTATACGGTGACGGTCAGTACACCAGAGACTGGTTGTACGTCGTGGATCATGCACGTGCCATTGATCTCGTATACCACGAAGGTGAGAACGGAGAGACCTATAACATTGGTGGGTTTAATGAATGGACCAATCTTGACTTAATCAAGGTGCTATGCGCGCAGATGGACGAGAAATTGGGCCGTGAAAAAGGAAGCAGTGAAAAGCTCATTACCTACGTGAAAGACCGTCCGGGTCACGACCGCAGGTATGCCATTGATGCGACCAAGATCAACAAGGANTTGGGCTGGGCGCCAAGCGTAACTTTTGAAGAAGGCCTGGCCATCACCATTGATTGGTATTTGAGCAATGCCGAGTGGCTGAAAAATGTAACCTCCGGAACCTATCAGGAATATTACGACAACATGTACGCAAAACGTTAGTTTATGATTGGTGTCGTTCTAAAAAGCACGGGAAGTTGGTACGTAGTGCGCGAAAACACTACAGGACAGCTGTACGAATGCCGAATCAAAGGCAAGCTTCGCATCGCCGGAATTAAAAGTACTAATCCACTCGCTGTGGGTGATCAGGTACGCTTTGAAGAGGAAGAGACGGCACCAGAATTGGGCGTTATCAGTGGAATAGAAACGCGTAAAAATTACATCATTCGTAAGAGTGTTAATCTCAGTAAACGGGTCCATATCATTGCTGCAAATATGGACCAGGCACTTTTAGTGACTACCCTTGCGCAGCCTGCCACCTCGACTGGTTTTATGGACCGATTTCTTGCCACAGCAGAGGCCTATAACATTCCTGTAATCATCGTATTCAACAAATGTGATGTCTACACTGAAGCGCTTCAAGGAGAATTAGAATATAGAAAAGCCGTGTACCAATCCATCGGTTACCGTTGTATGGAAACTTCTGCAACCGAAGGTCTAGGACTGGATGAACTAAAGGCGCTGCTACAAAATAAAACCACGCTACTTAGCGGACACAGTGGAGTTGGAAAGAGCACTTTAATCAATGCTGTAGAACCAAAACTTCAACTTCGAACAGCCGCGGTTAGTACCAGCCATAATAAAGGTCAACACACCACTACCTATGCTGAAATGCACGCGCTCGGATTTGGAGGGGATATCATTGATACGCCAGGAATTAAGGGCTTCGGATTNGTAAATATGGAAAAAGAAGAAATTAGTCACTTCTTTCCTGAAATTTTCGCATTAAGTACAACCTGTCGCTTTCACAACTGCTTGCATGTCAATGAACCCGAGTGTGCGGTGAAAAAAGCATTAAATGAAAATCGTATTGCACCTACGCGCTACGAAAGCTATATTAACCAACTAAACGATCACGATGAAACTACCCATTATCGCAGCACTGAGTATTAGTGTACTGACTCTTTCTTCCTGTGGCGGGGCTAAACCCACTAGCACTGAGGCCATAGTAGAAGTTGCCCCAGAGAAGCCTCGCAACACTGCACTGGAATGGTCAGCTGCAAATTCTGATGCACGCTACATACACCGCCAACTTTTTGACCTAGCAACGCAGCGGCTTGCATCCACTATAAATAATGGAAGACTTAACCAAGCCGTATTCATCGATGCTTCCTTTCTATTATTACCCCAAGATGCAACGTTTCTTTTTTTCAGCGAGATGCGCAGTCCTAAAGATGGCTTCCGACCACAGGAGTTATTTGAATTCGCCAGATTTGAATTTGACCCAATAGCTATGGAATTTATTCGTTTCTGCTTCGAAAACGGTGTTGAAATTATACTTACATCTACAGAGATGGATAGTCGCGCAATCATTGAAGAGTTAATGAAGAAGAATTATACCATTCAAGGTTCAAACATAGAAGGAGAGCCACGCTACGGTCGCTATTCAAACAACATTACGTTAAATGAATACGCGCAACAAGGCCGTCTTGCACTGTTACTAACCACAAGCCTTGGTGAAGCCACTGCGCTTACGGGTATGGGTAATCCAAAGAGTGTAGAGGTCGATGAAATGTACAAACGATTCGGCTCAAAAGTGATTCTCTTCCCTAACCCTACCTTTAATCGCAAATAATCCATGCGTGCCCTAGTGCAACGTGTCACAAAAGCGAACGTCACCGTAAATGGCAAGGTGCAAAATGCAATAGGTAGAGGACTACTAGTATTTCTTGGTGTAGAACCTGAGGATACGGAAGAAGATGCAAAATGGCTCAGTAGTAAGATCGCTAAAATGCGACTTTTCCCAGATTCTGAAGGCGTGATGAACGACAGCATTATGGATGCACAAGGGGAATTCCTAGTTATAAGCCAATTCACACTTCACGCAAGCACAAAAAAAGGAAACCGTCCTAGCTATTATAAAGCGGCTCGACCCTCCCATGCAGAACCCATGTACGAACAATTCATGGAGCAACTTTGGATGGACAGTGGGTTGGTCGTTAAATCCGGTACCTTTGGTGCAGATATGAAAGTGGAATTAATCAATGATGGCCCCATTACCATTTGGATGGATTCAAAAAATAAAGAATAGTATGGCACTAGAACCTTTAAAAGTCCCAAGTGATTTGCCTTTAGGTGAACTTCAAAAAGAAGTACACGATTGGATTTCCAAACACGGTGTGCGCTATTTTAATGAGCTCACTAACATGGCTCAGCTTACGGAAGAAGTCGGTGAAGTGGCAAGAATCATTGCTCGACGTTATGGAGAGCAGAGCGAGAAGGAAAGTGACAAAGCTAAAGACCTAGGAGAAGAATTAAGCGATGTTCTTTTTGTAGTGCTCTGTTTAGCCAACCAAACAGGCACCGATTTACAAGCGGCCTTCGATAAAAAAATGAATGTAAAGCGAGAAAGAGACCACGACAGACATCACAACAATGAAAAGTTGAAATAAAAAAAAGCCGCCCGATGGGCGGCTTTTTTATGCTGAAAAAATTTTAACGGAATCTAAACTCCAGCCCTGTACTTACCCAGCGACCGGGCTGAATAACATTTCCGCGATCGTAATAAGCTGCGTCTAACGCGTTATTGATGTTTACGTAAGCCTGGAAAGGGAATTGGCGTTTGAAGATTCCTCCTGCAGGTGCATAGTACAATTTGAAATCTACCAGCGCAAACGGATCATAATTCACCTCTTCTCCTCCAATACTCCTATAAGTACCTACACGATCTTGTAAGGTAATACTGTAATTCAAGAAAAAGCCAAGACCCAAGCGCTGTGTAGCACGCGCATTAATTTTTGCTTGTAAATAGTCGAGCGCATAG
>NYXD01000009.1 GCA_002685435.1 Cryomorphaceae bacterium
CGTGCAGCTTGACAGCATTCTTAATAGTACCGTCGCTCGACTGTTGCATGACATCCACCTCCAACTGCTTGAATTCGAAATGAGCATCCAATAATTCGCGCGTGGCCTTGCTGAGATTCGTCATTTCTTCAAAGCTGTTTGCACTTTTTTGCCACAGCCATTGATAGACCTGCTTCGCTCGAAAGGCTTTTTCACCGTGCGATTCAAAGAAGGCGATTATGCCCTCTTGACTCAGCGTACGAATGTCTTTTTTAATTTCTCCCACAAGGCAAAGATACGAGAGGCCAATTGGCTCACGGCATCGAATTACGGTAAATCGCGTTCTACTAAAAAACCCATCTTGCCTTGCTGATAATCGCGCATGGCCTCCATTATCTCCGTTTGATTTGTCATCACGAAAGGCCCATAGCTCTCTACCTTCTCATTGATAGGTGCCGCAGCGATAAAGAACACCTTCGTCTTTTCTGAAGGAGTAAACGTATACATACCTACATTTAGTTGGTACAACATATGCGCTTCAATCAAACCGTAACCCTCTAAATATCCGGCACCATCAAGTAAATACAATAAACCGTTTTCACCGGATTTTACTTCAAAGGTTGCCGCAACATCCGCCTCCATGGCACCGTGTGCGGCAGTGATGGGATATGAAGATTTCAACGGGCCTTCAGACGCGTTTACCACTGGGGTTCCGGAAGTAATCCTAAAATCAGGATGCCCCGCGACCTCCGGCATTTCGTCTTTTTGTAACGGCATGTATTTCGGCTCATCCATTTTACGGGCGCTGGGTGTATTGATCCAAATTTGAATGATCTCTTGCATACCGCCGTCTTTAGCCAATTTTGCCGGCGGACGTTCGCTGTGAATGATACCCAGCCCAGCGTCCATCCATTGCACACCACCATCATCCACTACGCTATTATTCCCGCGACTGTCCCGATGATGCACACCACCCGACCACATAAATGTAACGGGAGAAAAGCCTCGGTGTGGATGCGGACCGACACCTGCATTCCAACGATCCGTTCCCGCAGGAATGCTACTCGCATGATGGTGTATCAATAAAAAGGGATCTATTTGATCTACACTTTGCGTAGGTAAAGGTTGTTTTAATGGGTGGTCACCCATCATCACATCATAGGCAGGTAAAGCGCGTACTACTGGCATGTTTTACTTTGTTTAGTTCAAGCAACACAGGAGATGATGCTTTGTGCGGTACCGTGGTGAAACGGACTATACAATTCCCAATAATTCCTCTAAATGTTCAATCTCGTAAGTAACTTTTTCGCTGTGTTTTATTCCCTTTGGGTTGAAAAAAACCTGATCAATTCCTTGCTCGCGGGCGCCGACGCAATCCGCGATGAGGTTGTCACCAATCATAAGACTCTCTTTACGTTCGGCGCCCGCAAGCTGCAGGGCACGACGGAATATCTTAGCATCGGGCTTATTTACGCCTACCTGATCACTACACAACAAGACATCAAAAAGCGGTTCCAGTCCACTTTCAGAGAACTTAATGTTTTGGCTTTCATGGAAGCCGTTGGTAATGATGTGCATCTTATAGCCACGTCCTTTGAGCGTTTCAAGTACATGTCGCGCACCGTCAATCAAATGATTTTGATAAGGCGTTTCATCGATGTAACGTGTTTCGAGCCTCCAAGCCACATCGTTAGCTTCTGTACCGAAATGTGCGAAGGTTTCCTGAAAACGCGACTCGCGTAGGCCTTGTTTGGTGATTTTACCTTGACGGTACAAATCCCATTTTAAATCATTGATGACAATGTACTTCTGAAAGAATAATTCAAAGGAAGGTATCCCGAGCGCTTGCAAGCCTAAATCATTAAAGAGATTGCGAAGAGACATCTCGGAATTCTTTTCAAAATCCCATAGGGTATGATCCCAATCAAAAAATAAATGCTTGTACCTCACGATTGTGTTGTTTTAGGTTTCATCCATTTTGACCACCACGGCAAGCGGTTATCCACATGGAAATAAAAAGGTTCATCTATCGCACCAAACCCTTGATAGAATCGTGCAAGTCCTGGAATACTGCTTCCTTCAAAATCTATGCAATGGTCTAATCCTGCCTTTGATTGTATCATTTGATCTATAAGCAAGGTTGGAGCCCCTGCTGCTTTTCCATCAGAAGTACTCGCATTTAGTAATAAGGTAGAACGTCCTTGCCACTGCACCCAAAACTGGCCTGCGACTAAACTGTTACCTTCTCCATAGGCGGCGAGTATCTGTCCGCGCTTTTGATACACGCAAAACTCCAACACTTTACCCAAGCTTTGCATATTTTCATCGGTGATCCGCGTCCGCTCTTGTGTAGTATTTTGCCATAATCTGATCAAGTCTTGCACGGTGGGCCAATTCCCGAAATCTAATTTCGCCTTTTCGGCCTTTTTTAAATTTCGCTTTGTCTGCGCATTGTAACCCGACCTCAAATTTTCATACGATGTGTCGGTCTTTAATACGAAGTTTGAGAACGTTTGACCCGTCCAGTGCGTAGGGCGCGGAACATCCGGAGAAATAAAAAACTCACCATACTGAACCTCAGCCATGGCACGTTCAATAAAGTCTTGGGTCCACTCTGCGCTTAACGGAATGGTGGCGAAAGGCCCCAGCGCCTGCGTACCGTAAGGACGGGTAGTAAAAGTAAACCCCTTTTTAACTCTAGGGAATACCGGTAAAACGGCTTCATAATCACCATAAACTACGGCAGTCCAGCCTGGAGCTACCCAATTCAAATACCAGCTAAAACCGTAAGGTTGGGGTTTATTACGTGCACCAATGCATCGATCCCATCGCTCAAAATCGATTTCGCTATGTTCTAAATACCTAAGGTTGAGCGGCATGGATAAATGATTTATAGGTTTCGGACCAGCCTTTCCACTGTGCTTCGTGTTCTGAGAAGGTTCTATTGTGCCACACTGAGATCAGCGTACCACCGACCTCCTTTACTCTCGGAATCCACTGCTTCATTTCTTCTGCCGCCTCCTTTGGATTCAAATGTGCATAAGTGATGTCCATAAAGGCAAAAGGTTTGATGAGCAGCGGTAATTCCGCCTCCATTTCCAAATCATAAAACGTGTAGGAACATGCCATGCTTGATCTAAAGCCTGGTGTATAGGTATACCCCATACTGTGTTCTTCATTTACACCTAAATCCACTAAATTCCGGAAGGTTTGTGGGGTACGCATCCTTAAGTAGTGCTGGCGTGAGCGCGTCACTGGCCTTCTTAAAACTTCTTGGAGCTGAACGCGCTCGTTCTGGACCTTCTCCGCATCACTGTTCGAAGCGTAGCTGGGATGTATGCCCACAGTCGACCAATCCGCAATCTCTCGGAGCTTCACTGCAGCTTCGGTACTGTGCGGACTTACATTTCTATCATTTGGTCCAAAGGGCGCAAAAAGCATAAAATAAATGGCTTTAATCCCGTGCATCTTGTTCCAATTGCGCTGCTTTCGAAACGTATCATAAGGATCGCGTCGAAGATTAAAAAGCGTGGATAGGCGTTCCTTAAATTTACCGAAAGAAGCATTGCGCAGGTCCTTTACTAGTGCTCCTATAGTGCGAAGGGCACCCTTGCCCTTATACGCAAAAAGATTGTCGATATCCACTGTAGTGAGGTAGTCGTAATTTTGGACCAATTCGAAATCGGGACCCAGTAAAAGTTTTCCTACCGCAAGTGCCCACTCTCCAACCAGCGGTCGCGTTAAAAACCCATTACTAAATGCGAAACTCTCTTTGGCCGGAAATCGTCCGTGTTCGTCAGGAATAAAGGGNAAATATTCTTCGTANCGGGATACNAGGTAAAACGTTGCTGCCANNGGATCAAAAGGNAGGTCNCCAATCTGACGTTGGCAAAANACAGGCATTCCTTNCCAATCTGAAGTNTAGAATTCTTGATCNGAAATCTCGTGCTCCCACAGTAANCCGTGCGGACTAATATTAAATGCGTCTTGNCGNATCTCAGGCGAGTAATTCACTTTAATCCCTTCAGCTTGCGTAAAGGCTTCTTCAGAGGTATAGATGACCAAATCAAGCCGCATGGCATTTTTAAAAAACACCTTAGCCGCCCATTTAAACCTAGGCGTGAGCTGTGGAGTATAAAGGGCTATTACGGCATCCATTGACCGCCGTTTATATGAAGGGTTTGTCCCGTAGTATATTCGCTTTCTATCAAATACCGTATGGCCGCAACAATCTGCTCAGGCCGACCAAACTGGTCTTGAGGAATACCATTTCTGATGTCGTCTAAAATAGGTTGCGGCACATCATTTAACATGCCTGCATCCATATATCCGTAGGCAATGGTGTTCGCCGTAATCCCCTTAGTTGATACATCTAACGCGACGCCGCGCATGTAACCTTCAAGTGCACTTTTTGATGCGGCATAGGCACTGGTGCCAAAAGCAGGTTTGTGCGCAACAACGGAGCTCACAGAAATGACTCTACCATAGCCTTTCTCTCGCATGCCNTGAAGAGCCAATTGCGTGCAGCGAACTGCACTGTAAAAATTAACTTCCATCAAACGATGCAATTCGTCAGCAGTAAGCTTCCAGGAGGCAGCCGCGTGAGAAATACCCGCATTATTTATTAATACATCCACACCACCAAAAGTTTCAGCCCAAGCAAAGAGGGCCTCCACATCCGCTTGCTGCGTAAGATCCGCACTGAAGACCTCCGCCNGTATCTCGTTTTNTTCACAAAACGACCTAAGGGCATCTGCTGCCCGAGTGGTTANCAGTAATCGGTACGGTTCAGCAGCCAATAAAGCAGCAATGGCTCTTGCTATACCGCCGCCACCGCCTGTTAATAGAATATTTTTCATGAGCCTTGTGGCGTATACATAGTTGTTCCATTCTCTTTATAAGCATCCAGTAAAACCCTTTTAAAGGCCTTAGCATCCGCCAGCAAAGCCGGAGCTTCACCAACAATAACACGAGTAAGGGCACCTTTTGTTTCAAGTAAAGGTATGAGACCGTCGCATTTACGAAGCGCACTCACTTCCGGATTGTGGCATTTTGTTACTACCGTAACGTTTCTGCCGTCTTTCAATTGTATCGGAAAAGTCTTACTGCGCTCTAAATAGATAGGAAATGAAAACGACTTCCATCCAATCGCATCTTCAACTGCGTGTAAACTGGTTCCGCTATTGATAAGTGTAGTACCTATGTAGAGTAACTGCCCGCCGCTATCTAAATGTTTCATCCATGGACTTTGTTGTCCGTAAGGTGTTCCATCCGTGTGATGCCCTTTCACATAACTCACAGCATCCGGTCCAGCAACAGCAACAGGCTCTAACGGATGGGCACTGCGTTCAGTGGCGACCTGCGTTCGAAAGTACTCCGTTATTGCACCCATTTTGCTTGGGGTCTCGACTACGTTAAACACCTCTTGTGGATGCATCGCTTGAAGTGTCGTTACTGGACTGGTAGGCATGAGTAGATTAGCATTAGGACCGATGACTTCACGCAATGCATCAATCACAGTTTTGGGCCCTCCTTCGAGGTAACCTATGGCGCTCATCGAACTGTGTACTAATAGATCTGCCCCCTCTTGCACTCCTGCTGCTCGCAATGAATCGACCAAACGCTCCTTTGTCCAGGTTTCACCTGAATCTTTCTTATTCATAAGTGCCTTTCGCACCTGTGATTTTTTACGACGGCGGTTCCAAGCNAACACGGCCGACGGAACTAAGGACCTTAAAATATCTTTAGCGCTCATTGGACCAATTTAATTCATTCATCAAACTATCTACCATGTATTTAGTCGCCCAATTAGGTAAACCAAACGACTCATACCTACCCCACAAGGGGAAAGAACCCTGTAAAGCACCTCCTACATCGAGCGCGGTGCGCGCACCGTTAGTAGCAATAACCGAAAGTAAAACATTCATACTGCCTCGTGCTTCTTCCGCCCAGAAAGCCTTTGTATCGGCTCGAGCAATTTTATGCCAAAGGATGGCCAGCTGAGCACCACCCGTGGGTATAAAGGCTTCCGATCCCTGCCATTGCTTATCGTATCTCCCGTGCAATAGTCCGCGTTCTACAAATTTCTGCGCAAGCGTTTCTGCTCCACCTATGGCAGCATTCGTGTACTTCTCGTCGCGCAATAAATTACCGGCATCAAACAATCCGTCGAGTGTATAAGCTATGGTATGAATGATTGGCTTGTGGTTTTTATGTTCGGTATTGTCACAATTGGCCAGCCAAAAGTTATCCTGTTGCTGCGTCAATACCCAATCTAAATGCAATCGAGCCTTTGCTTCCCAAGCGTCTTTATCCGCCTCAAAGTGTTGCGACCATTCTAAAACAGGAGCTACCACGTAGGTTCCATATACGCGTACCGCACCCATGAAATCATTTGAAGAAAATTTACCTTCAGCGTCTAATTGGTTCCACACCCAAACGATTGCTCGGTGCGCCGCCTCTTTATACACTTCTTCTCCAGTAAACAGATACAGCGCCTTCATTCCACGAAGAATTTGCCCAGTATTGAACACCACAGAACCTCTTTTTTGGTGCACGTAACCACCCGGCCAACCGCCGTCTGCATGTTGTATTTCCAGAAGCCATTTTCCCGCTTCCAATGCCGCAGATCTTGCATTTCCTGCCCACGGACCTTCTTCATTTTGTGCATAACGCAAGAGCGTCGGAATGATATACCCTGTCGTTTCCGGATAAGATGATGTCCAACCGCTGTGGTGGTAATACGTACCTGAACCGCTGTCTGAACCTGTTGAAATACTATGAATTAACCAACGTACACCGTGATGCAATGATTTTTCAATGGCGCCACTGTGGTGGTGCCTGCGGTACGATTTTAAGTACAGGAGTTTGTTCCACTCCGCAAAAAAATAACGCCAATGGTCGTACTTCTTAAAAAATGCAGCCCATCGCTGACTGTAGGCCAATGCTCCCATTACAATAATCCCTGATCCGAAAAGCTAAAGTAGCCACTACTGGCCACAATTAGGTGGTCTAACAACTTGATATCTAAAGTATCTGACGCCGTACTCAATTTTCGTGTCATTCGCTTATCATTTTCACTGGGCTGTAAAGACCCACTCGGGTGATTGTGGGCTACAATAATTGCAGTAGCATTCCAATGTAAAGCCCGTTTTAGAATTAATCGTACATCCGTTACGGTACCCGTTAATCCTCCCTTAAACAGTTGGTGGCGCGCCAATGGCGCATGTGCTCGATTTAAATACAAAACGTGAAACTCTTCGTGCGCTGGAAATCGCAAGCCCTTGAAATGTTGATACGCATCTGCACTTTTTCGAATCACCTCTTTCAACGGCTTTGGAGTGCTCCAAGCCTGGTGTAAGGCAAGAACAGCCATAATCTGTTTTGCTTTTTTCGGTCCAATTCCTTTTATCTCCCTTAATGCATCTTCATCCACCTGCAGTATCCTGTTAAAATCGAGGAAGTATTCATTTAATGCAGATTCTAACTCATCAACACCTTGAAATTGGGCACCAGCGTTCAAGATATAGCTCAAGAGCTTTGCCTGCGACCAATGTCGCGAAGCTTCAAAAAAAGAATGTTTTTCCATGACTGTACTATTTTCATTAACGGAGTCTTAATAAGCTAAGAGAGACCGGAGAATTATCCTATTTTTATCGTGTGAAGATTGCAATACTAGGATCAAGAGGGATTCCAAACCGATACGGAGGCTTTGAAGAAATGGCCGCTCAAACCGCGCCATTATGGGTAAAAGCCGGACACGAGGTGGTGGTCTACGCTGTTGGCAATCATCCGGATAAAATTTCTGAATTGAACGGTGTGGCGATTCGCCATATTTTCAATCCCGAAAAACGCCTTGGCCTTTCAGGGCAATTCATCTATGATTTCCTTTGTATCCTTGACGCGAGAACTAAGAATTTCGACGTGATTCTGCAACTGGGTTACACCACGAGTGGCATCTGGTCCTTTCTCTGGCCGAAGCATAAAACGGTTACGAATATGGACGGNTTAGAGCACCAAAGGGCCAAATACGCGGGACCACTCTCTTCCTTCCTAAAATGGAGCGAGCGACGGGCTGCGAAACGCTCAAAACTTTTAATTGCTGACAATCCGGAGATTGCTAACTACCTCAGCAAATACAATATACCCATTTCCACTATCGCTTACGGAAGTGAAATCGTAGAGGAATCTATAGACGCCAAAGATCTTTTGCAACGTCACCAACTACCGACCGATAATTTCCACCTCCACATTGGGCGCATTCAACCCGATAACCACGTATTTGAAATTCTGGATGCTGCAGTAAACAGCGGAGAAACCCTAGTTACTGTTGGCGATTACACTACCCGCTATGGTAGAAAGCTTAAAGCCACTTTTCCCGAACCGAACATCATTTACGCCGGTACCATTTACGATAAAACCATCCTTAACGCCCTGCGCACNCGCGCAACNTTTTATCTACACGGCCACAGTGTAGGCGGCACTAATCCTGCATTATTAGAAGCTATGGGTTCAGGATCCATGGTACTGGCACATGAGAATCCTTTTAACGCCAGCGTGCTTGGGGGNTTAGGCGCTTTATGGAAAGACGAAGCAGCATTAACACAACTACTTACCCAACGTCCCTCCATGAAGATCCGCTCGGAGCAAGCCCGTCTTTCTCGTGAACGTATAGCGGCACACTTTAATTGGGAAGATGTAGCCGAGAACTATCTACAATCCTTTACTAGCCTGAAATAAAAGGCCCCACAGTTTGCACTGCAGGGCCTTTATTGAGTTTTCTGATCTGCATTAGATGATCAACATTGCATCTCCGAAAGCAAGGAAACGGTATTTTTCCTTAATGGCTTCGTTGATCGCATGCATGGCCAAATCATGACCCAACATCGCACTGTTCATCATCAATAAAGTAGAGCCTGGAGGATGGAAATTTGTCACCATCGCATCAGGTACTTGTACCTCATAAGGTGGGAATATAAATTTATTGGTCCAACCTTCACTTCCGGTCACACGTCCACCCGTAGTTAAAGAACTCTCGATGGTTCGTACGGTGGTCGTACCAATAGCACATACTCTTCGCTTTTCAGCTAATGCCGTGTTAATAGTATCCGCGGTGCCTTGCGGCAAGAAATATTGTTCACTATCCATTTTGTGTTTGCTCAAGTCTTCCACCTCAACTGGGCGAAAAGTCCCTAAACCCACATGGTGCGTTAGCTCAGGTAAGTGAACCCCTTTGATTTCTAAGCGTTTCATAAGATGCTTTGAGAAATGCAATCCAGCTACCGGCGCTGCAACTGCACCTTCAACCTTCGCGAAAATGGTCTGGTAACGTTCGCTATCTTCTTCTGTCGGCTCGCGATCGATGTACTTTGGTAATGGGGTCTCACCCATTTCCTTCAACTTCGCACGAAACTCCTCATAACTTCCGTCAAAAAGGAATCGTAGCGTTCTCCCACGTGAGGTAGTATTATCAATAACCTCAGCAACGAGAGAATCATCTTCTCCGAAATACAACTTGTTACCAATTCTAATTTTACGTGCAGGATCAACCAGTACGTCCCATAAACGGCTTTCAGAATTCAACTCTCGCAGTAGGAAGACTTCGATGCGCGCACCAGTTTTTTCCTTATTTCCCCACATTCGTGCAGGAAATACTTTTGTGTTGTTGAGAACCATAACGTCACCATCGTCAAAATAATCGATGACTTCGTGAAAGTGCTTGTGTTCGATTTCACCAGTGTCTTTGTGAACTACCATTAAACGACTATCGTCGCGGTGAATCATCGGTTCTTGCGCGATAAGTTCCTTTGGCAGGTCATACGCGAAATGTGAAAGTTTCATTTTCATAGCTTACGGGCTTTGAAAAATTAATATTAAAAGAACTGCAAAGATACAATTTCGAAACCCCCTTTGTCAAGTTTTATATGAACCAATTAATTTTAAACAATGCCGTTCCGACATTTGTTAATCCTTCTCGCCACACATGGATTGAACGGACGCATTCAAATACAATACTATGGGAGTTAATCTACATGAAAAATTGAGCGGCTTACGCTCAAAAAACACAACTTCAGTTCACTTAGATGTTCTAGAAGGTTTTAAAACATTACTCAACGCTCCTACTGAGGGCGAGCGAATTTTAGCAAACCTGTTCGAATCTAATGGCGATCATGAAGTGTTGAATTTTGA
>NYXD01000094.1 GCA_002685435.1 Cryomorphaceae bacterium
ACATTACAGCGTGTTCCTCGTTGCAGTTCGGACATGTTTTAACCTTCCCCATCGGCTTTACACTAGCTAAATTGATTTCAAGACAGATTTGACCTTATTTATATGGGCTTCGGTTATGTCTAGGTGGAATACCATTCTACATTTTCCGGGTCCCATTTGACTTATGCCAATTCCCTTTTCAGCTAAACCAGCGATGAATTGATCTTGGTTGAGGTCTTCATTGAGTCCGAAAATTAGAACATTGGTCTCGGGCGAAATCACTGTATCGATATAGGGTAAGGATTGTAAAAATGCAGCCATATCGCTGGCAGCAGCGTGATCTTCCGCTAAGCGCTCTACGTTATGTTCCATGGCGTAGAGTGCAGCACCCGCTAAAAATCCTGCCTGTCTCCATCCTCCTCCGATCCGTTTGCGAATGCGTTTTGCGTGAGCGATGAAAGCTTCATTTCCGAGAAGAATAGATCCTACAGGGGCTCCGAGTCCTTTCGATAAGCAGATGGATATAGAATCGAAAGCTGCGCCATAATCACTTTCACTATGGTTTTTGGCAATCAGTGCATTGTAGAGTCGTGCACCATCAAGGTGAAATAGGAGCCCATTTTTACTAGCTACCGCTCTCAACGCTTCGATCTCCTCCCATTCGTAGCAGGTGCCTCCACCTTTATTTGAGGTGTTTTCAACCGCTAAAACTCGGGATTTAGGAAAGTGTATATCATCCGCTTTCAAGCATGAAAGTACACCCTCTGGATGTATAATGCCGCGATCATCTCCTGTGAAGGACACAGAAGCGTGTGCGTTTGCTGCAATTCCACCGCCTTCGTAGTTGTAGATGTGGGCATACGGGTGGCAAATAACTTCATCACCTGGGCTGAGGTGTGACATGAGCGCAATCTGGTTTGCTTGTGTTCCTGAGACACAGAAAAGAGATCCGTCCATGCCGAAGCGTTCAGCCATTAAGGATTCGAGATGCTTTACCGTCGGGTCATCACCAAGGACATCATCGCCTACAGGGCTCTCTATCATGGCTTTTTTCATTGCGTCGCTGGGGCGAGTAACAGTGTCGCTGCGAAGGTCAACAGTAAACATAAATGCATCCTTTAGATTGTACGTGAAGATAAGAAGGGATGCTTAACTTTGTAGCTTATGGTTACAGCAGAACAGATTAAAGCCTTGGGTGAGCGTTTGGAGCGCTTGCAGAGTTATTTAAACCTAGAGCAAAAGCGAATACATATCATAAACGAAGAAGAGAAGACAGCTTCACCAGAGTTTTGGGACGATCCTAAAAAAGCTGAAGTGACTCTCAAAGCGCTACGTGGTGTGAAGTTTTGGGTGGAGGGCTATGAGAAGGCTGTGCAAATGTTCGGTGAAGCAGAATTGAGTCTAGAGTTTTTCAAAGAAGGTGAGTTAGAGGAGGTTGATGTTGAAGAAGCCTACGCTGCTTGCGAGAACTGGATTGAAGAATTAGAGTTCAAAAATATGCTCAGTGGCGAAGAGGATAAGCTGAGCGCTGTGCTACAAATTACTGCAGGAGCAGGAGGAACAGAGAGCTGTGATTGGGCCAGTATGCTGATGCGTATGTATTTGATGTACGCAGAAAAACAAGGGTACAAGACGAAGGAATTGGTTCTTCAAGAAGGCGATGTTGCCGGTATTAAAACGGTAACCATCGAGGTAGAAGGCGATTTTGCATTTGGCTTTTTAAAAGGAGAGAATGGAGTACACCGGCTCGTACGGATCTCACCCTTTGATTCGAACGCTAAGCGGCATACAAGTTTCGTATCGGTATATGTTTTCCCACTTGTAGATGATACCATAGATATCAAGATTAATATGAGCGATATCACGTGGGATACCTTCCGTTCTTCAGGCGCAGGTGGTCAAAATGTAAATAAGGTGGAGACGGGCGTGCGCTTAAGACACAAACCTACTGGTATCATCATTGAGAATACGGAAACTCGCTCGCAGCTTGGTAACAAGGAGAAAGCAATCCAACTCTTGAAATCGCAACTCTACGAAATGGAGATAGAAGAGCGCAATGCAAAACGTGCGGAGATAGAGGCAGGTAAGAAGAAAATCGAATGGGGATCGCAGATCCGTAACTATGTAATGCATCCTTATAAATTGGTTAAAGATGTGCGCACTGCCGAGGAGACTTCTGATGTAGACGGGGTAATGAATGGGAATATCGAACGATTTCTTAAGGCATTCTTGATGAAACAAGGCGAGAGTGCGAATGCCGATGAATATTAAAAAACATTGAGTAACCGCATCTATTGAATGCACAATAGGGGGTGGATTCTGTTAGGATAGTAGCTATCTTGCTAACTATGCGCAATTGGAAACTATTTCTTGCCTTGATATGGACGTTACCATTGGTGGCGCAGCAGGGTTTTGTGCGTAATGAAGGCCAGTGGCAGGAGCCATTTAGCTTCAAAATCCAATTGGGTCCTAACAGCCTATTTCTCACACCAGATTCTCTCGTACTTTCTGTTTTAGATCCGTCAGATTTTCACAGCGAACACATCGGCGAACACCACCACTACTCAGATTCACTCCATTACCATCATTTTTCAATGGTTTTTAACGCTTCTCAAACCATGCAGTGGTTGGGGGAGGATGCTTATGATGCACCCTTGACTTATTTTGTGGGTAAGCAAGATTTTTGGCGCTCAGGCGTGCGGTCGTTCCATAAAGTGCGCGCACGGAATGTATACCCCGGTATTGATTTAGTAGTATACGAGGCAGCCGGTGGTTTTAAGTTTGATTGGGAGCTTGCTGCCGGAGCTGATCCAGAACAGATTTCTATTGCTTACCATGGATTAGACGGTTGGCAGGTAAAAGGGAAGGAATTGATCCTTCAAACCCGGTTTGGGTCCCTTGTGGAGGAGATGCCATATGCGCTTCAAGAAGAGCGCACTGTTCGAGCTCGTTACAAGGAGGTGAATGGAAATTTGGGATATGATTTGGGCCGATTCCATAATGATCAGCCGCTCACTATCGACCCCATTTATATTTTCAGCACCTACACCGGAAGTTCCGTAGATAACTTTGGGTATACTGCGACCTTCGACGACAGTAGCAATGCTCTTGGTGGAGGAATAGCCTTTGGTATAGGTTATCCTGCAACCTTAGGTGCGGTCGACATCAGTTTTAACGGCGGTTTGTTTGATGTTGCCGTGAGTAAATTTTCTTCTGACGGTTCCCAATTACTTTGGTCTACGTATTTAGGCGGTTCAAATCTGGACCAGCCGTACAGTATGGATTGTGATGAAAATGGCAACGTATACATCTTAGGTTCCACGGGATCTGATGATTTCGGAGTTACTGCGACCGCGTATGATACTTCATTTGCAGGTGGGGCCTCTATTACGGCAGAATATTACACCTTCAATCAAGGCACGGATCTCTTTGTAGCAAAAATAAATGCAGCAGGTAATCAGCTGGTCGGTTCTACCTACATAGGTGGTGCAGGGAGCGATGGCATNAACGACAGTTTGCGCTTTAACTACGGCGATAGTTTCCGTGGCGAAATCGAAGTCCAGCGCAACGGTGGTGCGGTATATTTTGTGAGCAGTACATTCAGCAGTTCCTACCCAACTATTGTGCCTGCTGCCTCGCATCAAGGCGGCCAAGACGGCGTCATTAGTGTTTTAAACAGAGACCTAACCCAGCTTCTGGCAAGTACGTATGTCGGCACCTCTGGAAATGAGGCTTTATACAGTATCGCTCTTGCGGATAAGCAAGGCCTCAATTTTCCATCGCCGTCCTTCAAGTTTACCCCTTTTTATGTTGCAGGTTCCATAGGGCCCAGTACCGATTCTTCCATTGCCATGGGTTGGCCTAACCCCGTCTATGATTACAGCATACCCACAAGTAGTGATCAAGATGCCTTATTACTGGCTGGTGACCTGGGTCCGTCAATGATCGGTATCGGTAATTATATAACGATGAATGCCATAGATGTCCAGGCCGACAGTGGCTACAATCAGCATTTCTTTGTGGAGACGCACAGCGAAACGGATACAGCTAGTGTTGTTACCGTAGTAGGTCAGCACAAAGGCGGATTGGTGGCCGATTCGCTGACTTGGGGTCAGCCAGGAAGTGCACAGTATTTTCAACGCTACAAACAGAACGGGAATTCGGGTTTTACAAAGCTCAAAACTGCAGTTTGGGGAGATAGCGCCCATACTACGGTTGACGTCAGTCCTACAGCGTTACTTGTAGACGATTGCGGCAACACCTATTTCTCCGGGTGGGGAGGCTCACCAAATCCTGAAGGCAATACTGAAGGGATGGCGTTAAGTTCGAATGCGTTTCAAACGACAACAGATGGGAGGGACTTTTATTTTTTAGTCTTAGATCCAGATTGGAAATCACCGCGATTGGCAACGTACTTTGGTGGTACAGGACGCGAGCATGTGGACGGAGGAACCTCTCGTTTTGATCGGACGGGTAGGATTTTCCAGGCCGTATGTGCCGGTTGTGGTGGAACCTCTACCTACCCTACATTCCCCAACAATGTATATGCTAGTAGCAACGGTTCTGCTAATTGTAATCTGGCAGTCACAGTCATTGATTTAGACGTTCAGAATGCACGTGTTTCCGTGCAGCCCGATCCACCGGTCTTCTGCCTGCCTAACACATTTTCAATCCTAGACTCTAGCATTAATGTTCAGGATTTCACAGTGTATTGGGGGGATGGAAATTCGACGAGTAGTTCTTCACTCCAAGGCGGACATATCTATGCCTCTACAGGAACGTATCCTGTGCAGGTTATCGGTCACGATACCATTTGTGATACTTGGGATACGGCAACCTTTACGGTTCAAGTGAATCCGGCATACGATTCAGTGTTTACCTCCTACACGTATGATTTCTGTGATCCGCTTCGCGGGGTTACGGCCCAATTAATAGATGCGAGCGACTCCACATTGGTAACAGATCGCATTATGGATTGGACCATTTCAGGGGCATCGTTCACCACTCCGCAGGTAAGTACGAACCTACCTTCAGCAGGTTACAATGTCATTACGCTGACCACCGTGGACACGGTTTGTAACGTTGTGCAAACCTTCACAGATACGTTGTTTTTTAGATTGCCGCCTTACCTCAATATGATCAGCGATCCAGAAGAATGTACTTCGGATGCTACCGTAGATGTGATTCCCGTTTATAATTCTGTATACCAGGGGTACAATTGGCTGGTCGACGGTGTGGATCAAGGCAGTCCAAACCCGCTTCAGATCGCACAATCGGGCATTTATGAAATTTCTATTGTTGGTTATGATAGCATTTGCGGTACCTCAGATACGTTGACAGCGATCTATGACATCTTCTTTGCACAGGAACCTTTTACCGTACCTAATGTAATTACGCCGAATGGGGATAATGTCAACGATCGTTGGACCATTAACACGAATGAAGATTGGGACCGTTTCCACGTTATTTTGTTTAATAGGTGGGGAATCAAAGTATTTGAAACGAATGCGCCTACTTTTAATTGGGGCGCAGATTACGACGGACAAATTCTCACCCCTGGAGTGTATTTTTACCAGGTCGAAGCAGAGAATCGATGCGGCATTACGTCAGAAGAAGGAACCTTACACATCACGTATTAATATGATTACGATTTACCACAATCCACGTTGTCAGAAATCGCGCGAAGCACTGGCATTATTAGAAGAAAGAGGAGTTGAACATAAAACACGACTCTATCTCAATGATCAGGAAAGCATGAGTGCGGCAGAATTTGAAGACGTATTGGATGCGTTAGATATGGATGCCATAGATCTTGTGCGCAAGAACGAATCGGTTTGGAAGGAAGAATATAAAACGCTGGAACTGGATGAGGATGAAATTATCCTAGCGATGATAGAAAATCCAAAATTAATGGAACGTCCCATTATAGTCAATGGTGACCGCGCAGTCGTAGCGCGTCCGGCAGAAAAACTTTTAGAGGTACTGTAGAAAAAATGTAGACACAAAAAAAGCCGACCCATCGGGTCGGCTTTTTTTATATACAGTCGGCAGAAATTATTCTGCTGTTTCGTCTTCTTTATGACCTATGAGCGCATGTGCTAACTTAGGATTGATAGACTCTAAGCCGATCAATGTCAACCAGTATCCAACAAATAGGCCTAGGAAAGCCAACATTGAAAAGCCCATTAGTGCTACTACTAAGAATACGAGGAATCCTAAAAATTTCATAGTCGTTGATTTAAGTCGGTGTAAAGATAGCAACACAATTCGTTCTAATGGAAATCTGTGCCCTAAATTTGTGGTAGAAATATTATCCTTTAATCACACAAGCAAACAGCATGGAATACAGAATAGAGCAAGACACCATGGGTGAGGTGAAAGTGCCTGCAGATAAGTACTGGGGGGCACAAACGGAGCGTTCACGCAATAACTTTAAGATTGGTCCAGCGGGCACTATGCCGCTTGAAATCATTGAAGGTTTTGCCTATTTAAAGAAAGCAGCAGCATTTGCAAATTGCGATGCAGGTGTTCTGCCTGTTGAGAAGCGCGATCTTATTGCTTCGGTTTGTGATGAAATATTGGAAGGAAAACACAAGGATCAGTTCCCTTTGGTAATATGGCAAACCGGATCAGGAACACAGAGTAACATG
>NYXD01000095.1 GCA_002685435.1 Cryomorphaceae bacterium
GAAAACTCAATCTATTCTGTCCAGAGGTAGAGGTGATAGCGGCTTGCCAAAGTGTAGATGAGGCGATTGCAGTACTGAACGACGAGGAGGTTGATCTGCTCTTTTTGGACGTAAACTTAAACGGTGAGTCCGGCTTCGATTTATTAGAGAGAGCGAAAGGGGCCGATTTTCCTTCGCTGATCTTTACAACCGCCCACGATGAATTTGCCATTCAAGCCATCAAGCATGCCGCGCTTGATTACTTATTAAAACCCATTGATGCAGAAGACTTAGTGAAAGCAGTACGTAAAGCGGGAACTAGAATTTCACCAGAACAGGCGGAAGTTGCGGAAATAGCAAGTAAGGGTGCGCCTAAAAAATTGGTCATCCCTACTACTGAAGGGATGCACATTCTTAATGTGAGTGAGATTGTTCGTTGTGAAAGCAGTTCAAATTATACGCAGTTCTTTCTCAAGAACAAAACCTCAGTTTTGGCCTCAAAGACGATGAAGGAATACGAGACGTTATTGCGTCCGGCGGGTTTCGAACGTGTGCACAAAAGCCATTTAGTCAACCTTGAAATGATATCGCGTTACGTAAGTGCCGACGGAGGGTACCTCCTGCTTACGGAAGGTTCAACGGTACCAGTGAGCAACCGTAAAAAAGAAATTCTCGTACAGCATTTAAAACGTCTGTAGATAAGTTAAGGCGCCTATTTTGCGTATTTCGCTTTGACTTCTTCAGCGCCTTTTAGCACCTTTACTTTCAGACTTTTCTTGTAGGCTACAATGCGCTCTAAAACAGCAGCATCCGAAGATCCTACAATCTGTGCCGCAAGGATGCCCGCGTTCTTCGCACCGTCAAGAGCTACGGTAGCCACAGGAACGCCTCCTGGCATTTGAAGAATAGATAGTACGCTGTCCCAGCCGTCGATGGAATTAGAACTGTGCACGGGAACACCTATAACTGGCAGCGGGCTCACAGAAGCGACCATACCCGGAAGATGTGCCGCACCACCGGCACCGGCGATAATGGCCTTAATGCCCCTTTTGTGCGCGTTTTGACCGTAATCCATAAGCTTCTCAGGCGTGCGGTGCGCACTGACGATATCCACTTCATAGGCTAGACCTAATTCGTCCAATACATCTATAGCTTGTTGCATAACTGGCAGGTCTGAAGTGCTGCCCATAATGATTCCGATCATGACTGTTTGCTTTTGACCAATATACTATTCTTTGCCCACTCGGCGCGCTTGCGGGCTTCATCTCTATTTTTAGCAACCACGGTAACGTGTCCCATTTTGCGGAACGGACGGGTTTGTGCCTTGCCGTAAATGTGAATGTTTACACCGGGTTCCCCGAGCAACTCGTTATACCCTTGGTACAGGACATCTCCGCTATATCCCTCGGCACCCACTAGGTTCGCCATGACGCCTGCCGCTTTGAGCTCGGTGGAACCCAGAGGTAAATCTAGGACGGCACGAACGTGCTGTTCGAATTGGCTCGTATAGCAAGCTTCTATGGTGTGGTGTCCGCTATTATGGGGACGTGGAGCTACTTCATTAACTAAGATCTCTCCGTCGGCAGTGACGAACAACTCCACCGCGAGTAGGCCGCAGATATCATAGGCTTCTGCAGTGCGGACGGCAATATCATTGGCCTTTTGCTGCATTGTTTCGTCCAATACTGTAGGGCACAGCACATACTCTACTTGGTTGGCTGTGGGGTGGAATTCTTGATCTGCTACAGGGAAGGTCTTCACCTCGCCACTTTCATTGCGGGCGACAATAACACTTACTTCTAGTTCAAAGTCCACAAACGCTTCGAGCATGCCTGGCGCATCAGGGATATGTTGTACGTCCTCTTCACTGCGGCAAACCACCACGCCAAAGCCGTCATATCCCCCGGTAGCAGCCTTCCACACAAACGGGATGGGCCAAAGGTCGCGAGCGGCTTCAAACTCAGCCTTACCTGAGACCATCTCAAAACGTGAGGTGGGGATGTTGTGGTCGGCGTAAAATTGTTTTTGCTTGGTCTTGTCTTGAATGAGTTCCAGGCTATCTGGATTCGGGTGTACTTTCTTACCCTGGGCACGAAGATCGCGCAAGGCTTGAACGTTGACCGCTTCAATCTCGATACAGATCGTATCACAATCTGCCGCGAAAGCCATTACGGTATCATAATCTTGGAGAGAGCCTACCTGGAATTCGTTGGCGCCAAATTGCCCTGGGGCGTCGGGAGACGGATCGAGCACTTTCGTGCGGATATCAAACCTGCGGGTGGTGTAGAGCATCATTTTGCCCAATTGGCCACCGCCTAAAATCCCTAAAGTATAGTTCGTTGAAAAGATATTCTTCGCCATGTGCGCCAAAACTTTAGCGCAAAGGTAACTAATCTATGCGCTCCACGCAGGCAACCAGAGGTATGGTGTATTGCTTCTTCGTACCTAGTTCTGTTACCAATGCTCGAGTGCGCCGTTTTTCTTCGTAACAGAAGTTTCGGCCTTTGAAGGTGAAATTCTCGCCTGGTGCTATGCCCTGAAGTAAAAGGTCCGTGGATCCGTCTAAAAGTAATAAGGTCTGTTGTAGCTGTGGATCGGCACCTACAGCGGATTTTGGACTTTTAGCATGTTTTAAAAGTGCGTGGCTATAGTTTTCAGGCCAAGCTTGATGGTGGGCAAGCTCTATGAGCATTTGACGAAAAACAGCTTTCCACTCCTTACCGTGCGGTGCAGCACGACGACTGTGTTTTTCCCAAGCAATTAAATGTGCGATTTCGTGCGTCAGTGTCGTTAAAAATTGAAAGGGACCTAAGTCGGCATTCATGGTAATGCGAGCGATTTGTCCTGGACGTGGCGGACGGAAGTCTCCTAATTTAGATTTCCGCGGTCTCGAAATCGCGATTTGATAATTTAAACCTTCAAGCCACTTTGAAAATAGCGGCTCGTAATCACCTGAGGGCAGGTAGGGAAGGAGATCATCGAATTGGGCCATTAACCCTTTGCACTTTGAGATTCAATCTGTTGAGAGAATGATGGGCAGTCGCAATCTCTTGCGCTCCCACAACTGCTTAAAAGTAGGCCAGCGAAGACCAAACAAATCGCGATAAATTGCTTCATAGGAATGAGTTTCTCCTTCAAAGAAACTGTAAATTAGCCATATGATCACGAACTTTTTTGAAGGAATTGGTGCTTATGCGCTTTTAATGACGAAAGTCTTTAGGCGCCCAGACCGCTGGAAACTCTTTTACCGCGCTTTGGTAAAGGAAATTCAGTTACTCGGTCTNGACTCCATAGGTATTGTTGTTATTCTTTCTGTGTTCATGGGCGGCGTTGTTACCATACAAACTGCCTTTCAGTTGAGTGATGATCCNCTTATACCCACCTACTATATNGCGATGGCAACGCGNGAATCTATAACGCTAGAGTTTAGNCCGACAGTGGTGAGNTTAATTCTCGCNGGTAAAGTAGGCTCAAACGTAGCTTCGAGTCTAGGAACCATGCGNGTGAGCGAGCAGATTGACGCACTCGAAGTNATGGGGGTNAATAGCGCAAGTTTTTTAATTCTTCCCAAGATTGTCGCCCAATTATTATTCAACCCAATTCTCATCATCATGTCCCTATTCTTGGGTTTATGGGGTGGAGCAATGGCTGGAGATTTGTTAGGCTTAGTTCCATTTGAGGAAAGTATTATGGGTTATAGACTAGAGTTCATTCCTTTTGAAAACGCCTTTTACGCCTTGATAAAGACGGTAGTTTTTGCTTTTATAATAGGATCCGTAAGTGCCTATAGCGGATATACAGTAAAGGGCGGTGCGGTCGAAGTTGGCGTAGCCAGTACAAATGCCGTAGTACGCTCTTGCCTNGCNATAATTTTGGCCAATTATTTACTCACCGATCTTATACTGACCTCATGATTCAAGCAAAGGGAATTGTAAAGAGTTTTGGTGAGAATCACGTTTTGAAGGGTGTCGATGTCGATTTTTATCCAGGNAAAACGAATCTCATCATCGGTCGTTCAGGATCAGGTAAAACNGTATTCTTAAAAACTATTTTAGGTTTATTTGAGCCNGATGGAGGAAGNATTCATTACGGTGAAGAGGTGTTGGGNGAAATGTCAAAACAACGCCGTAAAACATTGCGNCANGAGATTGGCATGGTCTTTCAAGGCGGTGCNCTGTTCGACAGTATGTCGGTTGCAGAAAATATANGATTCCCNTTAGAGATGTTCTCTNCAATGACGGAGCATGAAAAAGATGCNCGTGTAAAATTTGTAATGGACCGCGTACGTTTGGAAGGCGCAGATGANTTGTTTCCNAGNGAAATTAGCGGAGGTATGNANAAGCGCGTATCTATTGCACGTGCAATATCCATGAACCCCAACTACCTCTTCTGNGATGAACCNAATTCAGGNTTAGATCCAGAAACGGCNATAGTGATCGATCAACTTATTCAAGAGATNACNCATGAGTNNGGAATGACTACCATTGTAAATACCCACGATATGAATTCGGTNTTAGAAATNGGNGATCACGTGGTATTTATGAAGGAAGGNCATAAGGTATGGGAAGGAACCAATGATCAGGTTTTGGGNAGTACNAATGCCGATGTAGAAGATTANGTNTTCAAGAGNAAGCTCTTTAAACANGTNCGTACNGCGCTGAGAAAATANAANTGCATTNNNCTNAAAAATAAAAGCCCGGATGCATGCGCATCCGGGCTTTTGGGTTTTGTGTGTTAAGCGAGTGAGGTTACTTGATAGAGATACGCTCTACAGTATTAACATCTTCACCTTCAACAGTCAGAATGTACATACCTTTTGCTTTATTGCTTAGGTTAATCATTTTACGCTCACCAGCAACGAAGTTTTCGTTAGAGCGGTATACTACCTGACCCAATACATCAACTACTGTTACTGCAGCTTCTGCATTTGTGTTCAACTCTACGTTGATCACACCGTTCGATGGGTTAGGGAATACTGAAACCTCAGTAGCAGCTAGTTCATCAACACCTATAGAAGAAGTTCCGCTTGCAGTCACCGAAATAAGGTGCGAGTAATTCATGTTAATACTCGTTTGATCATTTCTCCACGAAGAAGTTCCATCCCACGCACCATAACGAGTTTCAGAAAACAAGAAGTTTGAACAGTTTGTTGACGTACTATCAAAATCTTGAATAAAGTACCCTTGTGGTGCAGAAGTATTACCTTCTCTATAGTAATAGAAGGCAAATGGATTTGTGCTTCCTGTCATAGTTTGATAGTTAATGGTGTCATTTGTTGACAAACTATCCGGAATGTATTCTACAAATACACCTAATAACTGATTACCATTCATAGTTAAACCACCATTTGGTACTTCTACACCTACCTCAACAGCTCCTACAGTATCACTTACNGTAAGATTGTAATCTATAGTAATAGCAGAAGTTGATGTTGGTCCACCTTGAAGACCTCCTGCAGCATTACCGGCATAGTCCATTGTTTTTGCAGTCGGTTGCACAGTTGGATCTAGAGCAGCAAAAGTAGCGGCTGGGTATTGAACGCCAGAGAAAGGTGCCGAGAAACTGTTTGCTCCTTTGAAAATGGTAAAACGAATTTTATCGCTACGATTACCTTGAAATATCGTGTAGCCACCAATAACAAAGAGTGAATCTATGGTGATTTGGTCGCCCTCATCAAATTCATTGTCTGCCCAGCCGTAATAGTTAAAATCGTAAGTTGCCCCAACAGCGTGATTAATACTGTTTTGAGCGGTTCCATCTGAATATACAATCACTGTAGATGAATCTGGACTCGTCGTGATAGCACCTAATGTCATATCAGAGCTATAATACTGGTATAAAAAGTCAGTGTAGTCAAATCTTCCATCAATCGCACCACCTCTTTTGAGCATGATGTCTTCAATTTTTTCTTTAGCAGCGGTTGAAACTGGCAATTCCGCCTGCATCAAACGTGCACTCGCAGCGTCTTGACCCATTGCGTTAAAACCAAAAGCTACTGCAGCAAGGAGTAGAATTTTTTTCATAATTTTTTTTCAATTGAATTTTACGAGAACAAGATACGTAAGAATTCAATAATTTAAACTTTACGCACCATCATAATTCCATCGCGGGCACTGAGAATTACTTGTTCTACCCTGGGGTCTTCCGCGACATGTTGATTCAGCGCTAAAATTGCTCTGGTATCCTTATCGTTTTTCGCCACTGGCTCTGCAACCTTTCCACTCCATAAGATATTGTCAATCAGCATAATCGCATTTGAGGGCATTCGTGGAATGAGTTGCTCATAATAGGTTATCAGACCCGTCTTATCTGCATCGAGAAATATAAGATCCCAAGGTCTTTGAAGCGTTTCAAGGACCTTGTCAGCAGGGCCAATATGCAGATTCATTTGGTTAAATTTTGGATGCTTAGCCCAATACTTTGTAATGATTGATTCCAATTCTTCGTTGATTTCAATGGCATGGAACTCGCCATCTTCTTGAAGTCCTTCGACCAAAAAATGAGACGCATACCCCGTAAAAGTGCCAACTTCTAGAAGGTATTTAGGGCGCTTCATCATCGATAATTGTTTTAAAATCTGCCCTTGTACGTGCCCGCTGAGCATCCTGGGCATGACCACTTTAACCCAAGTTTCACGCTCTAATGCATTCAAATATTCGGGTGCCTTGGTAGTGTGAGCACCAATGTACTCTTGAAGGTCGTCGCTAAGGAACTCCATGAATTATTGTTTTTTGTAAATCAATTCAAAAGCTTTGTTCGGAACGAGATAGGCGTTTGCTACATCTTGAAGCTGTTCGGCTGTAATGGCTTGTATTTTCGATGCAACGGTTTCAAAATCGTTAACCCGGCCAAAATGCAAAAGGGCACGAGCTGCGCCAATGGCTGAATTAAGCCCGTTGTCTTCGCTCATGGCCATTTGTCCTAAAAATTGCTTTTTAGCCTTACTCATTTGTAAAGTGCCTAGCTTTATTTCGCGCAGCTTAGCCACTTCTTTGGCTACGAGAGCGGCGGCCTTTTCAGTCTGCTGTGGATCACACCCCAGGTAGATTCCCATCATTCCTACATCGCTGTAGAGGTTGAGGTAACTTTCAATGTTGTATGCAATACCGTGCTTTTCTCTAATATTTAGTCCGAGTCTGCTGTTCATTGCAGGTCCGCCAAGTATATTGTTTAGTAAAGACAGGCTGCGTCGATCGTGGCCGTGAATACCACAGCTTCTCCAGCCCACCATATAATGGTCCTGAAATTGCGCAAGATTCTCTATTACACGATCAGGTTGACCTTTACCTTTAAATGTGTTTTCCCAATTGGAATTTGCGAATTGAAAACCCGCAAAAAGTTCTGCCACGGTACGCTCAACACGTTCGCTTCCGAAAGGCCCTACTACGGCTAGCTTGATACGATCTGCGGTGTAGGTACGCGATTGAAATTCGAGAATATCTGCGCGTGATAGTTGATCTACACTTTCTGGTGTGCCTAAAATATTTCTACCCAGTGGGTCACCTCGGAAAATATGATCTTCAAAATCGTCGAAAATACTTTCACCAGGTGCGTCTTTATAACTGGAAATTTCGTCCTTGATAACTTCCTTTTCCTTTTCTAGTTCTTTTTCAGGGAACGTACTGTTCGCAAGTACATCGTATAGAAGTTCCAGCGCTCTTCGAAAGTCTGTTTTTAAAAAACTAGCATGTATGATCGTCTCTTCTTTAGTGGTGTATGCGTTCAGCTCCCCACCCACATCGTCTAGTCTTGAAAGAATGTGATAGGCTTTGCGTTTTGAGGTGCCTTTGAAAAGATTGTGCTCAAGGAAATGCGCCAAACCTTGTTGGTCGTCCAATTCATCTCTAGCGCCTGCGCGTACAGCCACTACAACGTGTGCAACGCTACTGCGTTGGGCTTGAAACGCGCATTGAAGGCCGTTCTCAAGTGTGAAAATGCGTTGTTTTGTCGTCATTATTTTTCGTCAATCACCTCAAGAATGGTTCTGAAAGCGAGCGCATGTGTTCCCCAAGCATTTTCAGTTTTCTTGCGCAGTTCAGGTCCGTACATCTGCATGTATAGTTTAATACTTTCAAGATCTGCAGCACGGTACTGAATGCTGTAGCTCGGATTATCTTGTTCCTGTTCAGGAAAGACTTGTGTAAAAAGAAAACTTCTAAACATTCCCGTGTCCATGACTTCAGGAATGTGTTCTTTTACCATCCACTGCTTCCATTTGTCTTCAATGGAAGTATCGACAACAACGGTAACGTTATAAATGTGTTGACTCATAATGCTAATGTACGATACATGGTTCTAGCTTGGTCAAAATATAATCCAGCAGGGTAGTTTAATAAAT
>NYXD01000096.1 GCA_002685435.1 Cryomorphaceae bacterium
GCTTTGCATACACCAAGGCGTCAGATAAAATTAATCGGCCTTCAGCATCGGTATTCATGACTTCCACGCTGGTTCCGTCTGAAATGGTAATAACGTCGCCGGGTGTAACTGCGTTGCCTCCGGGGCGGTTATCGGTAGCGGGGACAAGACCTATAATGTGTACTGGAAGATTAGCTTCTGCCGCGGCGCTTATTGCTCCAATGACTGCAGCAGCGCCTCCCATATCAGATTTCATATCGTCCATGTAGTTGGACGGCTTGAGGCTCAAACCACCAGTATCATAGACTACTCCTTTACCGACTAAAACTAGCGGTTTTTCGTTGGTTGCATTTTTAGGCTTGTGCTCCATGATGATAAACACAGGAGGTTCAGGAGAGCCGTAATTCACAGCTAATAATCCGCCCATCTTTAGGCTTTCGATTTGTTTTTTCTCTAGGACTTCTATCGAAAAACCATGGCGTTTGCTGGCCTCTTTTGCTTGGTTTGCGAGGTCTGTTGCTGTTAAATCAATAACTGGTGTATTAACCAATTCACGCGCAAAAAGCGCACCCATTGTTGCTGTAGCAATGGGAGCAAGGGTTTGTTCATCTTCTTTTGAAACGAACAACTGGGCCATTGAATTTTTACGCTTATGGCTGTCTGAGAAGTAGCGGAGGAATTGGTAATTACCTAGAATGGCTCCTTCTGCTACATGCGGTACGTGTGCGCCCAAAATTGCAATACGGTCAAGGTATGCGGCATTTGCCTTGAGGACCAATGTATTACCAGCTTGACGCATTTTTTCTGCGCGTGCATCAGCATCTACAGATTTTCCAATCTTATACACCCAAGCAGTATCTGTGCCTGCTTGAACCTCAAGCCATTTTTCTTCAAACTTTTCGCCCAGTCCACGAACGCGATCGAGTTGTGTCTGGTTTAAATGTTGAGAAAGTTCTTTTGTTTCGGCATAAACAATAGCGGTGCTGCCATTGTAATCAGGAGTGTATGTTGTGATTTTCATTATGTCATTCATTTAGTGTCAAATGTACTATTTTAACCAACCACAAAGAACCCTTCATGTTTACTGGAATTATTGAAAAATTAGGCAAGGTTGCTAAGGTCGAAAAGAACGGCGGAAACCTTGAGTTATATGTGAATTCAGATCTCGCAAGCGATTTAAAAATTGACCAAAGCGTTGCCCATAATGGCATTTGCTTGACCGTGGTAGAAATCTTTGGTGACCGAACGTACCGCGTAACGGCTATTGAGGAGACCATCGCAAAGACTGCTATCGGGGACTTAAAGGAAGACGACCCTATTAATCTAGAGCGTTGCATGACAATGGGCGCGCGTTTAGACGGACATATTGTTCAGGGGCATGTGGATCAAATTGGCCATTGTACTTCCATTACCGAAGAAGATGGATCGTGGATTTTTTCATTTGCTTACGACCCTTCATTAGGTAATGTNACGGTAGAAAAAGGGTCCNTTACGGTNAATGGAACATCACTTACAGTAGTNGACTCCATAGACGGAGGTTTCAGTGTTGCCATCATCCCCTACACATATGAGCATACGGTATTCCATCATATAAAGGTGGGCGATCGAATCAATTTAGAATTTGACATTATNGGAAAGTATGTCGCTCGAATGCTCAGCGGCTATCAAAAATGAAAACCGTCCGCCACATAGGAGTTTTAGACGATGAAATTATCGCTGTACGGGGAATGGTTTTTCAATTGGAAAAATTGTTGCCACAAGCAGAGGTGAAGGGATTTACNCAGTACAGAGAATTTGAGTTGTGGTGCGAAAACAACGCTCCCGAATTGGTTTTTTTGGATATGGAGATGCCTCATGCCATGGGACTCGATATCGCGAGAAGAATACAGCCCGATGNGGGGAATATAGTATTCGTCACGGCGCACTCTCATTATAGTTTAGAGGCGTTTGAAACCGCCGTTGATTACATCCTAAAACCGATCACTCCGAAGCGTTTACAGCAAGCCCTGGCAAAAGTGGAAGCTCTTGTTCCTGTCAAGGTGCAACAGGAACAAAAGATAAAACTACTCTTAAAAGGTACGTTTCGTGAGTTGCCAGAGGTTGACATCGCGTTTCTTCGTGGGCAACGAAATTATACAGAGGTAGTACTAACGAACGGTGAACACCACCTTATGGCGCGAACCTTGAAAAGTTTCACGGACGTGCTTAGCGATGGGTTTGTTCGTATCCACAAAAGTGTGGTAGTACAACGCGCTTTGATAGCTTCGATTCAGCCCGGGAATCCAGCCCATATCGTTCTCACTGATGGAACACAACTGGATGCCGCGAAGGCCCGTTTAAAAGCCTTAGGTAGCGATGCATAAGTTTCTTTTCATAGCAGCGCTTTCGGTACTCTGGCTAGGGTGCTCACAAACGGAACAAACGGAGGTGCCAGCATCAGTTCGTGAGGCTTTCGATATACATCAGGAATCTGCTGCAATAGATGCATTAGTGACTGACTTGTTAGCGAGTGATGATAAGACAGAGGAAGCTTGGGGATCGTATTTTGTTTCACGCGAGATCATACGAAAAGGAGTGAATTTTGAAGCCTTAACCTATTTAGAAAGAGCAGAAGTTCTTTTTCGCTCCACAGACAATAGCGAGGGAATCAAACGAATCTTATTGCTTAAGGCACACGCTTATTGGTCATTAGGCGCCGGTGAAGAAATATTAGCGATTTCAGAAGAGACCATGCGTCTTCGTGCAGGTAATCTAAAAGGATGGGCTACAGCAGCAGGAAATTACACTACCTATCTATTGGATTACGGACGTTATGAAGAAGTCTTGACCTACAGCGACTNTGTTTTGGCTATATGTCGTCAAATTGATGGTGGAATCAACCCCAGTGAAGCCTATGCAGTACGTGCAGAGGCTTTGCAGAAGCTAGGTCGCGATTCTACGGCTGTTGACACCCTGATCACACTCGCGCTAGAACTGATTGACAGAACGATTCCCGATGTAGATAAAAAGAACATATACTTCAGAGCTTTGAATTTNAATGCCTTGGACCAACCCGCTTTGGCGCGCTGTATTCGTTTTGCACAGGACAAAGGATTTTGGTCCTTGGAGGCGAAATCAAGGGAAAAATTGACGGATTACGGATTGCTGGGCGAGACNAAGGAAATNGCACTTAAAGCTGAGGTAGATGCGAATAAAAGAGCCCTCGCCGAGGTAGATGAAGGTCAGAGTAAGTTTTTAGCCTTTGAGCTGGCCCGAGGACAGACTGAAATTTATGGATACCAACGCGAGGTAAGGTTGCGGAAAATAGCCTTGAGTGCTACCGTGATTTTATTTGTGGTGGTNTTGATAGGATTAGTTGTAAACTACCGCAGTCGAATCATGACGGCTCGAGCAAAACTGAGTCAGCAAGAGGCGGAATTGGCTTTAGAGAATTACAAGAATACAATTCGTCCTCATTTCCTCTTTAACCAATTAAACAATGTTAGCGCTTTTCTGAACCAAGAGCTTATTGAACAAGCTCAGGAATATTTATCTGACTTGGGCCAATTTTTGCGTTCCCTTCTAGAAGAACAAAACGATCAGACCATAGAACTGGGTTCCGTTATAAAGCAATTACATGCCTATATCGCGCTACAGAAAAAAGGATCGTATGCGCNTGTCGAAGTGTCCATTGATGTTCCGAAAGAGCTGCTCAGAGTGCGTATTCCTACGGGTTTGCTTCAACCGCTTGTTGAAAACAGCTTCAAATACGCCGGTCATGAGGAAAGTAAGGCACCGACTATTCACGTAGAGGCGNATCTTTCTGGAGAAGATCTACTCACTTTAAAGGTAGAAGATTCGGGATACGGTGAATACAGCGGACAAGGAGGTACTGGGCATGGACTTGCATTAATACAAGACCGCATTTCCTTTAACCGTTCGAGAAGTAAAAAACCAAAAGATTGGACGGTTACGACCTCTTTTCAAAAAGAAAAAGGCACCGTCGTGTTGACGATGCCTCTGCAGGANTAGNTCCTAGGTTTATTGATTGGTTNNATAAANNTACGTGAATTTACTCAGCGTATCGCAAATAGACTTATCCTAGTGGCTCTAAACTTATCGTAGTGCCCATTTCTGGGTATCCATATTACCTCCGCAAAGTATAATTCCCATTTTNCCTCGTGCCGATTTCTTTAGACATGCTGCCACTCCGGTTGCGGCACTAGGCTCAATNAATTGTTTCAATCGCGCCAAAACGAAGTGCCAAGCTTCCGTAATTTCCGCTTCAGTAACCAGCGAAATTTCATCGACATGGGCTTGAATAATAGGAAAATTTCGCTTCCCTAATGAGGTTTTCAATCCATCGGCAATGGTGTTGGCAGTTGTCACAGGAACCCATTGTCCGCTGTAAAAACTCTCGTGTGCGTCCGAAGCATTTGTGGGTTCACACCCTATGAGTTTCGCTGAGCCAAAGTAGGCATTTGCAAGAGCTGCCCCGGATAATAAGCCTCCGCCGCCAACAGGCACAAAGAGGTATTCTAGATCGGGATATTCATCGAGCAATTCCATTGTTGCCGTGGCCTGTCCAGCGATAATATCATAGTTGTCGTAAGGGTGTATGAAAAAAGCGCCCTCTTTTTCTTCCACCGCTTTCGCTGTCTGCTCACGCGCAGCTAAAGTAGGGGCGCAGAATTCGATGATTCCACCATAGCTCCGTACAGCTTCAATTTTCGCCTTCGGGGCATTGCTGGGCATAATGATGTGGGCTTTCTCACCAATATTTGCTGCAGCCCAAGCCAAGGCGGCGCCGTGATTGCCGGAGCTGTGCGTTACAAATCCTCTTCCCTTTGCATGTTCTTTATGGACCAGTACAGCATTCATGGCGCCTCGAGCTTTGAAGGCACCTGTTTTCTGCAGGTGTTCGCCTTTGAATACGCAGTGGCTTTCCACACGGTCATTAAATTTCTGAGAATGAAAAACAGGGGTTCTATGAATGTAAGGAGCGATTCGATCCTGCGCTGCTTTTAAATCTTCTGCAGTGGGTATGTGTTGNAGTGGAGTCATGGTCGCCGATTAATTGAATTCATACCTGGGTATCTCTAGGAAAGGCGATCCATTGCTGTGTACCTCTGATAGGTAATCACAGAGCGCCTGCTCGAAGTCGTTGAGAAGTGCTTCGGTAATATCATTGGATTTACCCAGTGCTGCACCGCGAAGCAAATGTTCCGGCTGTCCACTTTGTAGCTTAAACATACCAGAATGCCAAGGGAAAGGTTGCGTTACCAGTTCCTTTTTCCAGAGCAACCAGGCGTACAAAAGGATCTGTAAGGGCTTTCCCTTATTGCCCGTCCAGAGGTCGTCTAGCCGTGTTAGGCTGAGGTCGCTTGGCCCAATTGCACCACTTTTATAATCCCAGATGATGAAGGCATTGTCATACACTTCCAGTCGGTCAACTACACCGCTAAACTTCATGGGTAGTTTTAAGGTAGGGTGCTGCATTTCAAAGTCCAATTTTGTTTCCACCCCTTTTAAAATGAGGGTGCCTTGCGCGGCGCGCCGTGCGTCGTAGTGCAAGAATTGGCGGATCATTTTTTTACAAATCTCAAGGGTCAGTAAATTTCGCCCCTGAGTCAATGCGTTTTTTGAGTACCGTTCNACTTCGATTAAGTAGTTAAAACCGGCNTCATACGCCTGCGCTGTCCACTGATCTACGTCAATATTCTTAAGGGGTTTACCCACATGGGATTCGTATACTTTTTCCAATCCCTTATGAATGAGGTTTCCCATGACCATAGCACTGACCTGTTCCTCTACTTCGTCCTCTTCTTTGACACGAATCAATCGTTTTTGATAGAATCGGTCCGGCATGGCTGTCAGTTCATTGAGCGAAGAGGCACTGATTCCACGCGCCATCCATGCTTCAAAAGCTTGAACAACGGACGGTGTTTTTTCCGCTGAGAACAATTGTTCCATGGAATTNGGTGCGACGGGTCCTTGAATGAAGGAACGCGGATGCACCTTGCATGCGGTATTTTGCAATTCNTTTTCTAGTTGGACCAAAAAACGACTGGGCTCNCCGCCTCCCATGGCTTCACTGTCTGTATTGAATGTAATGGTGGATGAAAGACAGCGCTGCTGAATCCGGTAGAAGTGGTAGGCATAAACGGCATCTTTCTCTTCATAGGTGGGTAGGCCGTAATTTCGCTTAATGTCGTAGGGAAGGAGTGAATTAAATTTACGACCTGCCGGCAAAACACCTTCGTTTACCCCAGACAGAATAATGTGTTTGAAATCTAAGGTCCTGCTTTCGAGGATTCCCATGATTTGCAGACCTTCAAGGGGTTCACCCACGAAATCAACCGTTCCACTTCGAAGCTGCTGTTTGATGAGTTTTAAAAGTACTAGCGGATCTACTTCTAAAGTAAGTGTTCGTGTTAATTGCGCTAAGAGCGTATGTATGTGNTAGGCTGTGTTTTGAATAACAGGATCCTGTGCCTCTGTGCGTCCGACATGCTTCAGCCAGTTTTGTAAAGCGGTAATCCAGCCTTTAGGTTCTTGTGTTTCAAAGAGGCCTGCATAGCTTTCAGAACCTTCAGAACANCGNCGAACCCATTCGGATGCACTTGTGAATACTCGGTTGGCTTTCACAATCTCTGTATTCCATTCAAGGGGACTTTCTCCTGTCGGTCCGCTCCAGTATTTGTTGAACAGTGGATCGGTAAACAATGCGCACAAGGAGCGGTAGTAAAAGGTCCATTTTTCCGCTTTGCGTTTATTTTTCAAGGCGTATTCTATGACCGAAATCCATAACCGCACCGTACCGGCTAAAGCAGTTTGATCCAGCGGATACCCCATTGTAATGTTTACCTTATCATAGGCCTCCGGTAAGAAACTTAGTACTGGATTCAAGAGCGATTCGTCGGCAAGAATAACGGCGATGTCCTTGGGCGCGATACCCGATTTCCTAAGGTCTTCGAGTGCGCCAGCGACTGCTTTAGCTTGACCAGTATATTGACTGGCTCCGACGGGATGGATGTGCTTCGAAATCGTTTTCCAATCACTTGCTACTCCCTTCGTTGTGGGCACATCTTTTCCAAATGTTTTCTGGCGTTGAACGTGTCCCCGAAGAAAGTGACCCGCTTCGTGCAACGGATCGTTAAAGTAATGGGAATCTATATCCCAAAGCGTTCGTGTAGGGCACACTTCGCGAACAGACTGAATAACGGTCAATTCCGCTGTATTCAGTGCGTTTAGACCCGCAATGAGTACGTGCTTAACACCGTTCTTGTTGAGATAAGCAGCAACAGCCTTTGGGTGTGTCGCGAGGTGACGCGCGGCCAATCCACTGTAGGCTTCACCATCTTCAAGCAAGGAGGAAGTAAAGGCCTCGTACGTTGCTGGAAGTAGTGCGATGAAGTCGGAATACCGACGCATTAAGGCAGTTTCTTCTCCCGGCTCTAAATCCCATTCTGCCAATTTTTGAACGTTGTATAAATCGCCCAATACATGCGCTGGGTTGAGGAGGTAGCGATCGATTTCTCCAAAATCGGACAAGAGTGTTTGGCCCCAGTTNAAAAAACTTCCTAAGCCTTCGCTAGTTCCCTTTGGCAAAGCTTGAACACGGGTGCGTTCATAGCAAGAAAATAGACGCACCATTAAAGCCAAAGGCTCGACCACAACTAGATTAGCCGCCTGTGCAATGAATTGATCAACGGTAGTGAACATGGGCAAGAGCGCCGTATCTGAGATATGCTCCTTCAGCGCTTCACGTAAGAAAAGTTCTGCACGCTGGTTGGGCAAAAGCACCAGTTTTTCATGCAAAACACCCGGCCCATTGATTAATTCTAGAGCGATACGTGAGATAAAAGTGGCCATGAATTATTGGAAGAGATTACTTCCCTCAATGTACTCAAAAACTGCTTTAGGCAACAAGTTGCGGAGTGGTTTTCCCTCTTTACAGCTCTTCCTAATGAGTGTTGCACTTATTTCCATTCGCGGCGCTTGAACCAAAGTCACTTTAGGGTGCTTTTCAAAATGCGGATTTTCGGGTACCACTTCAATTGCATGACGAGGGTACACGAAGATGTCATGCGCCTCAACGATACTCTCGACATTTTCCCATTTGTGTAATCCGTGGAGATTGTCTTCGCCCATGAT
>NYXD01000097.1 GCA_002685435.1 Cryomorphaceae bacterium
AGAACTTCAGGGCCGTCCCCAGATTGTCGTAGGTACCCCGGGACGTACTTTAGATCTCATCCAACGCAGGAAATTACGTATTGAAGATGTACAGTTTCTCGTTTTAGACGAAGCTGATGAAATGCTTAGCATGGGTTTCCAAGACGAATTGGACGCCATTCTTGACAATACTCCTGACCACAAGCAAACATTGTGTTTTAGTGCTACGATGCCTGAGGGCATGAAGCATCTAACGAAGAAATACCTCAAAGATCCTAAGGAAATCTCTGCGGGCAAGCGTAACATTAGTGCTTCTAACGTTACACACGAATTGTATGTTGTAAATGCGAAAAACACGTACGAAGCGATGCGTCGTATTGTAGATTTCAATCCCAACATATATGGTATCGTCTTTTGTAGAACCCGTCGTGAAACGCAAAGCATTGCAGAAAAGCTAGTTGGAGACGGCTACCGCGCAGAAGCGATACATGGAGACCTCAGTCAGGCGCAGCGTGACGATGTAATGAGCCGTTTTCGTCGTAAAAAATTAAATGTCATGGTTGCAACAGATGTTGCCGCGCGTGGCATTGACGTTAATGATCTTACCCACGTGATTAACGTGAATATACCCGATGACCCAGAAGTTTATGTTCACCGTTCTGGAAGAACTGGTCGTGCTGGAGCTAGCGGTATTTCGTTAGTCATTACTCACGGTCGTAATATGAGAAAGGTCAAAAANCTTGAACGTATTATAGGTAAGAAATTCGAAGAAAGAACTGTTCCTAGCGGCGATGATATTTGTGGAATCAAAATGAAGGAAGCCATCGATGAAATCGTTAGTTATGAGCATACTACTACCATTGATCCGCAACTTTTAGATGTGGCAATGGATAAATTAGCCCATCTAAGTAAGGCGGAATTGATTGAACGTTTTGTAGGACATGAAACCTCTGTCATGCTCAGCCGCTACCGCGGTGCACGCGATATTAATGAGAAAGCTTCTGCTCCTAGAGAACACGGCAAACGCGATCGTTCGACCGGCAGAGAAGAAGGNTTTAANACAGTNGTCATNGATTTAGGCTACCGNCANAACGTNAATCCAAGCCGTATTATGGGCTTGATCAACGATGCTATGGAAGGTACTAAAGTGCGTATCGGTAAGATAGATATGGANAAAACNTTTACAAAAATAGATATCGAAGACCGTCATGCCGTGGAGGTTGCTGCACGATTNAANGGAGCNAAAACAGGTTCCTATGTNGTNAACTCTTACTTCGAGGAAGGNAGTAGCTCCTCAAGANCNGAACGCCCNTCTTACGGAGGAAGNGACCGCAGAGACGGTGGAGGATACAAAGGAAAACGCAGATTTGAAGGCGGTTCTGACCGCAGAGAAGGACGTTCCGGCNATCGTCCAGNNCGTCGCGAACGCATTAGCGGTGANCGCACTGAAAGACGCGAGCGNTTTAGCANCGACAGGTCTANNTCTGATAGAAGAAGTGGTGGNGGATTCAACAGGGACGATAACCGCAGCGGNAGTCGNTCNGGNGGAAGCTCNAGAGCNGGCGCACGTTCTTCAGGCGGATACGGNAAATCAAAAACAGGCGGCGGCTANCCTAAAGGNAGATCTNGCAGCGNNGGAAAAAGCNGNAGAAGTTTCTAGNAGAAANCTTACTTTAGAATCAAAGGAGTGAGATGAAAGGAGCAAAGACGGTATGGATTACGGGAGCATCGAGCGGNATAGGCNAGGCATTGGCTTTAACCTACAACGCAAAAGGCTACCGTACCATTCTTAGTGCTCGACGTTCGGAGGNTTTAGAGTCNATTCAAAAGNAATTGACCCATCCCGAANACAGCTACCNCTTNCCGTTGGACTTAGAACAACATGAAAATGCCGAGGNTTGGTTTNATCAAGCNTCGGCATTTACTGGTTCAATAGANATNCTNNTTAATAATGCNGGNATGGGGCATNTGGGAACNGCAATNGAAATGGAGNTTNNNATAGANCGNAAAGTGTTTGAAGTCAATTTNTGGGGAGCNGTGGCATTAACCAAAGNAGTNCTTCCNCANATGANATCGCGTAATAGCGGTCAAATNTGGACNGTTTCTAGNATNCTAGGTCATTTTGGATCACCAAAATTAGCAGCATANGCNGCCAGCAAACATGCNGTNNTAGGCTATTTCGAAAGCATACAATATGAATTAAGAAANAGCGANGTGCATATTGGNATCGTAAGTCCTGGNTTCATAAANACCGCNGTCACNATAAANAGCNTGGGNCCAAATGGAGTGCCAATCGGTAAAAACAGTGTTGCACAAGAAAAAGGCATGCGACCGCTGGATTTTGCCACGAAGTTTCTCAAGCTATCGAACAAAAGAAGGCCTAAAAAACATTTATTGATAGGTCGGTATGAAATTCATTCGGTGCTCTTTAAGCGTTATCTGCCAAAATTATTTTTCTTGGTTTATGGAAAACTGACGGATGTCACAAGACAAAAGAAAAACTAGCCGTTATATTTGGTTCATAATTTACATCCCATGGCAAAAGGAATAATCAATCCAAAATATCTAGACGTAAGCTTTGCTAGCGCACTCAAGGACGCCTATGAAAATGCGCAACCTTGTAAGTATTTGGTTATGGAAGATTTCTTCACGGAAGAAATTGCCAATGATTTATTTAAGCACTTTCCTTCAATTGATGATCTCAACGTTAAGCGAAAAAGCTTAAATGAGGACAAAAGCGAAGATTACCATTTTGATCGCTGGCACCCGTCCTTTTCAAAAGCTCGTGAAGCTGTCGGCTCAAAAGAATGGAGCGACCAATTAAGTCGTATTACAGGAATCAAAGGTTTACATACAACTACGGATGCGTTAGGCTCTGGAGTACATCAAGGTAAAAATGGTTCTTACGTTGATGTTCACATTGATGTAAACATGAACCCAAAACTAGGATTGTGGAGAAGAATCAACCTTTTGGTTTACCTCAACAAAAACTGGAAATCTGAATACGGGGGAGCCCTCGAGTTGTGGAATAAAGAGATGACTGAATGCGTAACCCAGGTACCGCCTACATTTAATACGGCAGTTATCTTTTACACTGACGAAAACAGCCCTCATGGCTATAAGAAAATATCAATACCAGAAGGCGAATCGCGCAAAAGCTTCTATACCTACTTCTATACTAAACCGGAGAAGGGTGTTAGTTATCGGGATTCAAAATTCGTATCGAGACCCGATGATAAAGCTGCGAAAAAAGTAGCCACTGGAATTAAAGAAACATTAAAGGTTAACGGGAAAAAGCTACTGAAAGCGTTAGGAATAAAAGACCTAGATTTTCAAGATAAAAATTAACGACCTTGTTGTAAGGATAAATGTAAAGCTGCCTAGTGCAGCTTTTTTTATCCCACATGGATATTAGCCTTAGGGTACTTGAAGGAATTCACCTCCTGGCGCTGACCACTTAAAGCAAAGGCTAAGGTTAGCGTACCAACCCTTCCCACAAGCATGGAAAGCATTAAAATCACTTTAGACCCGGTGCCTAAGTCAGCTGTGATTCCCGTACTAAGACCTACGGTACAAAAGGCACTAACCTCTTCAAACGCGAGCTCAAGTAAATTCATTGAAGGCTCTAGTATAGTCAATGCAAAAACGCCTAAGAGAATGCTCACTACTGAGAATAAAAATATCGCAAATGCACGATTCATTAACTCCCACGGAATCTGAGTTTTGTAGAGATTGATGTTTTTCTTCCCCTGAATGGTAGCAGCGGCACTCATAAATACCAATGCAAATGTGCTCGTTTTAATACCTCCTGCAGTGGATCCAGAGCCCCCGCCAATAAACATTAAGAAGATTAAGAATAAAATGGCAGGAGTAGCTAATGCACCTATAGATACGGTGTTAAACCCTGCTGTTCGCGCTGTAATACTCTGAAAGAAACTATCGCTAATATGTGCGCCAATATTTTGACTGCCTGGATCTAAGAAGAAAAAGATAATCCCACCAGCGAAGATTAATGTGGCTGAAACAACCAACCCTAATTTAGTACCAATTCGCAGTCCACGCCACGATCGTAACAAGGGCTGTTTCGTCCAAGACTGACGTAAAATATCTGTTATTGTCCCGAATCCTATTCCTCCGAGAACAATCATTAGGGCGATAACCCAATGAATACTAAAATCCCATTGTACGGATTGACTGGCAAGTGAATCAGAAAAAAGAGAGAAGCCTGCATTATTAAATGCAGAAATACTATGGAACACGCTGTAAAAAATGGTAGTTCCCAGCGTATCAAAATCGTTACGCCATAAAATCCCAAGAAGTAACGCACCAGTCCCTTCGATTATTAATGTCAGNCTAAAAATCGCTGAAATTAAAGACCGTGAACGTCTTAAATCCTCCCCTAAATTCTCGCTCATGAAGTTTTGCTGACGCATACCAAACCCACCTCGAAGGATAGCNAAAAGTGCCGCAAAGGAGATGATGTTTAATCCACCTAACTGCATTAACAGCATCACTATAAACTGACCCTTTCCGCTCAGAATCGTGCTAATATCAATCAAGCTTAAGCCGGTAACACAACTTGCTGATATGCTTGTAAATAAAGCGGTAAATAAATCCAGTCCGTCCCGACCATGAACCGTCATCTCAGGTAGCATGAGTAAGCATGTACCTAAGGCTATTAAAACCAAAAAGCTAAGCACTAATAAGGTTGGTGGACTAAGTTTAGATTGAGGAAGAAGCTCGCCGATTCGGCCGAATTCTANACCAACAATAACAAGGACGTAGCACTGTAATACAATCAGAAAGCTTTCTTGCAGTCCTGGAATTTTGAGAAACAATCCTGCTTCATTGAGAAGCTCGAAGCCCGCTAAATTGATAATTAAAATATCCACTATCAAAAAGAGCATCAAAATCCCCTCCCATTTACGGTCTTTCAGGAACTGTATTGGATGAAAATTATACAATAACTCTAGTAGGTATTTTACCAAATAGTACCCTATAGAACCACGTACTACATAACCGACGACTTTATTCTGATGAGCCTCTAATTCGAAACCATGATAGAAAACAAGTGCTATCAACGTCGTGAGAGCAACCAGTACGCTTCCACGTGAAAGCATAGGCAACACTAACTCGCGGCTGTCGTACAGCTTAATATTTATACGCTCTCTAAGCGCATTAAATCTCGATTCTAGGCTCAAATTCTTTTTTTCTCTTAATTCGAAGTTAGGACTATTACTTTAAATGACTTTTACCTCAATAGCCTTCGTACGATTTTTCTTCTCGAAGATTAGAGCCTGTGAGGATATTGATTGAACTCTTTAAGGCAGCACGTTGATCATTCAAAACATATACTTCTCTAGCCAATGCAATAAAGGCATCTCCGAAATCCTTTGTCTTTTCATTTAAGCGTAAGGCATCTTCAACATCCCAAAGAGCCTCATTGGTAGCTCTAAGTGCCTTTACGGCTTGGTGAAATTCCTCTTTGGGATTCGCTAGTCCGGCAATGATTTTCACCGCGTTTTGCAAGGCATCCCATTCATTCTGAATATTACTGAGCTTTTGAGCATCAGTAATTCGCTCCAATTTTATCTCTAAAATGGAAACCTTATCTAAAATCTCACCGTTCGAAACTTCTATTTTCAAAGTAAATGGACCTAGTCCTCTAAATTAGACACCGCAACTTTCACACGCCTTACTGCTTCTTCCAACTCTGTTTCTGCCGCGGCATAAGAAAACCTGATGTACCCTGGTAATCCAAATGCGTCTCCAGGCACTGTACTAACCAAACCTTCTTCCAGAAGGTACATACTTACGTCTAAAGAATGNGCTAACACACGCCCATTAAACTTCTTTCCAAGCAATGAAGTAATCCGTGGGAAAACATAAAATGCACCCGGCGGCGTTTCCAATTCAAAACCGGGAACCTCTTTTATCCAGCCCACCATTTTCTCACGTCGACTCGCAAATTTTTCGATCATGTATTCGACAGAAGAAGGATCCACTTCTACCGCAGTCTTGCATGCACGCTGTGCAATTGAATTGGTTCCAGAGGTAAAATTCGACTGAAACTTTGTACATGCTTTAGCGATCCATTCAGGTGCACCAATATACCCCACACGCCAACCGGTCATAGCAAATCCTTTCGACAACCCGTTAACAGTAATGGTTTGGTTATACACCTCTGGAAAACTTGCTATCGAGACATGATCTACCTCACCGTAGTTTAATAGTTCGTAGATCTCGTCAGAAATAATGTAGAGGTTGGGGTGCTTCGCAACTACCGCTGCAATCGCAGCCAAATCTTCTTTACTATATATCGCGCCACAAGGATTATTTGGTGAAGAGAAAATAAGCACTTTAGATTTAGGTGTAATGGCGGCCTCTAACTGGTCTGAAGTAATTTTAAATCCACCTTCCATTGTGGTCGGGAGGACTTTTACCTCGGCGCCGCAATACTTTGCCTGATCCATATAACTCACCCAGTAAGGTGCAGGAATAATTACCTCCTCGCCAGGATTAACTAGGGCCAAGAAAATATTCAATAGACTTTGTTTTGCCCCTGTACTGATCACTATCTGATCTGCAGTGTAGTCGATACCGTTGTCGCGCTTAAATTTAGCCGCGATACTTTCTCGAACATCTGTAAATCCTGGAACCGGCATGTAATGGGTGTAATTCTCTTCCATCGCCTGAGCAGCGGCTTCCTTGATAAAGTCTGGTGTGTCAAAATCTGGCTCGCCAAGAGAAAGACTAATGACATTTTTACCTGTCGCGCTTAACTCGCGTGCCTTTTTAGCCATCTTAATGGTCATGGGCAGCCCCATCTCCTGTGCTCTTTTTGAAAGTGATTCCATGGTTAAAGTATAATAAGGTGGCAAAAATAACGATATTTGTATGCCTCAAGACATTTTCATGGAAGCATTTATTGAAATCCTCAAGTATACATTTCCAGCGGCTTTAATGCTGTTGCTCACCTATTTACTGCTGTC
>NYXD01000098.1 GCA_002685435.1 Cryomorphaceae bacterium
GAACACATATGAATCAATGAAAATCAATAACAATCGAGGAAATTCCTGACCTTAAACAGTTTATCATTCTTGCTGACCACGGTAATGCAGACTGTATGCTGAACGAAGATGGGAGTCCTAATACGGCGCATACCACGACTGTAGTCCCCTGTTTCCTGGTTGGCTCTTCGTCGCAAAACTTTGCATTGGAGGAAGGAAAATTAGGCGATATCGCACCAACTATATTGGCACTAATGGGCGTAGCGCAACCGGAAGAAATGACGGGAGAAAATTTATTGAAAGCGACGAAATGATAAAATACAAAAGCGCTGAGCAAATAGAATTGATGCGCGAAAGCGCACAATTGGTAAGTAAGACCTTAGGGATGCTTGCACCTTTAGTAGTCCCCGGCGCTATCCCTTTAGAATTGGATAAAAAAGCTGAGGAGTTCATTCGAGACCACGGCGGTGAACCTGGATTTCTAGGAATGTATGGTTTTCCAAACAGCCTGTGCATGTCTCCAAACGCGCATGTTGTGCACGGTATACCGGGTAAATCACCGCTTCAAGAAGGCGATATCATGAGTATAGATTGCGGGGTATTCATGAACGGATATTATGGTGACCATGCGTATACTTTTCCTATCGGTGAAGTTGATGAAGCAACGGCCCAATTATTAGAAGATACCAAAGCATCGCTCTATGCCGGTATTCGAGAAGTACGTGCAGGTAATCGTATCGGAGACATAGGTGCTGCTATTCAAGAATACACTGAAAGTCGAGGATATGGAGTTGTTCGTGAACTCGTAGGGCACGGCTTAGGGGTAAAAATGCATGAAGAACCGCAAGTACCCAACTACGGTAAACGCGGCAGAGGTAAGAAAATTCAGGAAGGATTAGTCATTGCAATCGAACCCATGATTAACCTGGGCACACAGCGCATCAAACAACTTGAAGATGGCTGGACCATCCTTACGGCCGATGGAAAAAACAGTGCACACTTTGAGCACGATGTTGCAGTCGTTAATGGTGAGCCTGAAATTCTAAGTACCTTCCAGTACATTTATGACGCGTTAGGTATGGAACCTGCGGAATACGAGAAACTATGATTTCTAGCATAATGAAATGGGCATTAGCAAAGGTGCCACGTCCCCTTCTTATTCGATTAAGCTATTTGGTTCAATGGGTTGCACCCGTACTCTTCAAAGGCTCTAAATTTGTCGATCCTATAGACGGGAGAGGCTACAGTAGGTTCTTCCCTTATGGCTACGGTCCTAACCAGCGTGAAAATGCTTTGTGTCCGGGGACCAATTCATTGGAGCGCCATCGCCTGTTATGGCTCTACCTTAAAGACTATACGAACTTTTTAACTGAGCCGCAAAACCTTCTGCATATTGCACCGGAACAGTGTTTCTATGGTCGTTTTAAAAAGATGAAACATTTGGACTATACTACGGCTGATCTCTTTTCCCCATTAGCAGATCTTCGCTTTGATGTACAGAATATCCCTTTAGAAGACGACACCTACGATACCATTTTCTGTAATCACGTTTTGGAACATGTCGATGACGACCAACAAGCCATGCGTGAACTACGTCGTATTTTAAAACCCGGCGGTTTGGCCATCATGCAAGTTCCCCTAGATCCGGATTACACTAAAACGGATGAAGATCCTAGCATTAAAGATCCTGCGGAGCGCGAGCGTCGGTTCCGTCAGTACGATCATGTTCGTTTGTATGGTCAGGATTACCCAGAGCGCTTAGCTGCGGCAGGATTCAAAGTAAAGACATTTGATGCATCAAAAGAATTACCGGCAGAATGGTTCTCAAAATATGCACTCCCGAAGCGAGAGATGCTGTACGTCTGTTCAAAGTAAGTTTTGGAAGCATTCTGATTCGCGAGCGAATCAATGACACCAGTAACCAGCATAAAAAAAACCCGCGGCTTCAGGCCGCGGGTTTTTTGATCTCTATAATGCAGTTCCGATTATTTCAACCAACCTGCAATCATCTGTTGCATTTTCTCTTCCTCCTCCTGAGCCAATAAAGGATCAACTAGAATACGGCCACTGTGCTCATCAATCATGATTTTCTTGCGCTGTGCTAATTCCATTTGGCGCTGCGGTGGAATCACGAAGAATGAACCTGCAGATGCACCACGTTCCACAGAAACGACAGCCAACTTATTTTTAGTTGCGGTACGAATACGATCGTATGCTTCTGCCAAACGTGACTCAATAGTGCCTTTAGTCTCTTCGGACTTGGCCAAAAGCATTTTCTCTTCTTTCTGCGTCTCAGACATAATACTGTCCAATTCCGCTACTTTGTGATCAAGGTGTTGCTTACGCTCTGCAAAACGCTCTCCCGCCTCCGCATTTACCTCTTTCTTTGAATCGATACGGGCATTGAATTCCTTAATACGCTTTTCTGCTAATTGGATTTCCAACTCTTGGTACTCAATCTCTTTCGCGATGGCTTCAAATTCGCGATTATTGCGAACTTGTTCCTGATCCTTGGCGTATTTCGCCATTTTCTCCTCGCTCTCTTTGATTAAGAGTAATTTGTCCTTGATATCTTGTTCTAGATCTGCAACCTCGTTGTTTACTTTCTCCATACGAGTCTCTAAACCTGCTACTTCACTTTCCAAATCTTCTACCTCCAATGGGAGTTCACCGCGCATCGCACGAATCTCGTCGATACGACGATCAATAATCTGTAGATCGTAAAGTGCTCTTAGCTTGTCTTCTACGCTGATCTCTTTTGCCTTCTTAGCCATACTAATAGTACTGAATAGGATTTGTGTTGACCTCTGTTGTGAGGACGGCAAATTTAGGGAATTTTTTCTCAATGAACTCAGCAATTAGACCGATTGTAAACTGCTCACTTTCAAAATGTCCAACATCCATTATTGTTATCGCAGCATCCGCATCAAAGAATTGATGGTATTTGTAATCGGCGGTGATAAACACATCCGCCTTNACGGNCTTTGCNGNACCAAGCANAAANCTNCCAGANCCCCCNCAAACAGCNACNNTACGNACTTTATCNGNAATAGGNTTTGTNTATCGAATGGTNGTCCCAAACGTTGTTTTTACATGTTCTAAAAANNCATCAAACGGCATTGCTTCCGGCAATTCCCCATACGCTCCAGCACCATAGTCGGTTGCCTTATTCNCGATGTTTAACCACTCATAGGCCATCTCTTCGTATGGATGGGTAGTACGTGCCGCATGCTCCACGGCCGATATCGCGAAATTGGGTACAATAAATTCCAATTTTACCTCATCAACCTCTTCTCGTATACCTATTTCACCAACAACCGGATTTGTGCCCTGAGTTGGCTTGAATGTTCCTNTACCGTTTGTCGTAAAGCTACACTCTTGATAAGCACTTACCTTTCCTCCTCCAGCTGCAAATACGGCTTCAGCGACCTCTTTTCGTGCTGCCCTCGGTACATACACCTGGAATTTATAAAGCGTATCAGCCATAGGACTGAGCACGCTGTGATTGGAAACGCCCAACAAAGACATGATCTTGGCATTCACCCCCCACAGTACATTATCTAAATTTGTGTGAATCGCATAAATCGCGATGTTGTGTTTTATAGCTTTCATAATAACGCGTTCAACATAAGTGCGTCCATTGAAGCGTTTCAATCCACTAAAAACAATGGGGTGGTGTGCAATAATGCACTGGACCTTTTTTTCTATGGCCTCATCCACAACCGATTCCAGACAATCCAATGCTACTAACACGCCACTGGTTTCCCAGTCCAGCGCTCCAACAATGAGTCCACTATTATCGTAAGACTCCTGAAGCACCGGGGGCGCCCACTCTTCTAAAGCGTTTATTATTTCTCCTATTCTCATATTCCGAATTTAGGGCTCTTCTACCGCATCACAATAGCACCCATAAAAAAAGTCCCCGAACCCAAGGGCTCGAGGACTTCGTAAGACTCAAACAAGAATTACTTGTTATCGTTATCCATTTGCTCTTTCAAAGCTGCTAAAGCATCTAGATCGCCCATAGTTGAACGCTCTACGTTTTGGTTAGGTACAGAAACGTTGCCGCCTTTGTTACCACCTCCGCCACTGCGGCCTTTCTTCATTTCAACCTCCTTATATGTACCTACGTGAGATACAACAATACGGCGGTTGTCCTTATTGAATTCGATTACTTTGAATTCAGCAGTTTCGCCTTTTTCAAGCTTCGCACCATCTTCCTTTGTAATGTGACGTGCAGGACAATACGCTTCAACGCCATCGTAAGCGTCAAACTTAACATCACCGCCTTTGTCACCAGAATTAATCATGGTACCCGTTACAGTCTTACCTACGGCGAATACATCAGTATATGCATCCCACGGATTAGACTCAACTTGTTTGTGACCTAGACTCAAACGACGATTATCTGCATCGATATCTAGAACTACTACCTCTAGCTTAGCGCCAATAGTTGTAAACTCTGAAGGATGCTTAATTTTCTTTGTCCAGCTCAAATCAGAAATGTGGATCAAACCATCAATTCCTTCTTCCAGCTCTAAGAAGATACCGAAGTTCGTGAAGTTACGTACCGTACCCTCGTGCTTAGAGCCTTGCGGGTATTTTGTAGTAATATCAGTCCATGGATCAGTAGTCAATTGCTTAATACCTAAGCTCATCTTACGATCTTCACGGTCTAAAGTCAATACTTCAGTTTCTACTTCATCACCAACTTTCATAAAGTCACCAGCACTACGTAAGTGTGCTGACCAGCTCATTTCACTAACGTGAATCAAACCTTCAACACCTGGTAGAATCTCGACGAATGCACCATAATCTGCCAATACAACTACTTTACCTTTCACTTTGTCACCAACGCTTAGGTTTTCGTCTAGGGCATCCCATGGGTGCTTCTCAAGTTGCTTGAGACCTAATTGGATACGTGTTTTACCTTCATCAAAATCAAGGATTACCACGTTAATTTTTTGATCTAATTCTACAACTTCAGACGGGTGGTTGATACGGCTCCAGCTCAAATCAGTGATGTGAACCAGACCATCTACACCGCCCAAGTCGATGAATACACCGTACGAAGTAATATTCTTAACGGTACCTTCAAGAACTTGTCCTTTCTCCAATTTACCAATAATCTCTTTTTTCTGCTCTTCAAGATCTGCCTCGATAAGTGCTTTATGAGAAACAACGACATTTTTGAATTCGTGGTTGATTTTAACCACTTTGAATTCCATTGTTTTATCAACATATTGGTCGTAATCGCGGATTGGCTTAACGTCGATTTGCGATCCCGGCAAGAATGCCTCTAAACCGAATATATCTACGATCATACCACCTTTCGTACGTGCCTTAACGTAACCTTTAACGATTTCATCGTTATCATGCGCTTCGTTAACACGATCCCAAGCTTTGATCGAACGTGCTTTTCTGTGTGATAATACCAACTGACCGTTTTTGTCTTCCTGACGATCAACCAATACTTCTACCGTATCGCCAACTGCTAATTCTGGGTTGTAACGGAACTCATTCAAGCTCACTACACCTTCACTCTTAGAGTTGATGTCGATAATTACTTCGCGGTCAGTCTTTACGGTAACCTTACCTTCAACGACCTGATGCTCAACCGAAGAACCTAAAGTTTCTGCATACAGATCAACCAACGCTTGACGTTCGCCGCTATCTGTATCTGCACCGCCTTCTACGTCTGCCCAACTAAATGCAGGAGCTTCAGGAACGACTTCCTCAGCAACTTCTTCAGTTGCGGCTGCAACAGGAGCCTCAGAAACTACTTCCTCAGTAACTTCTTCAGTTGCGGCTGCAACAGGAGCTTCAGGAACGACTTCCTCAGCAACTTCTTCAGTTGTGGCTGCAACGGGCGTTTCTACTACGGTTTCTTCTGTTTTTGGAGCTTCCTGAGCTGGAGTCTCTTGTTGTACCTCTTCTGCAGGTACTTGATTCTCTTCTGACATGAGAGATTTACTTGTATCTCAGAGCTTTGCACACACTTCCCATTAACTCTAAGAGTGGTTGTAGTTATTAGTAGTCCTCTTCGGTGGTATGCTTCATGTCCGAAAAGGGGTGCAAATATATAAACTATTAAAACATAAAACCACTGTAAATCAAACAAAAAGGCCTCGGGAAAACAATTTTCCCGAGGCCTTTAATTTTCCGTTCAATGGAATTACTTCAATTTTTCTTTTAGCAAGTCCGTTGTAGTTGATCCTGGGCGTTCGATAGGCATTCCCATTGCTCGGTCCCAAA
>NYXD01000099.1:232-9156 GCA_002685435.1 Cryomorphaceae bacterium
CNGTAGCNGNNGGNTATGTCAGNCGNNTNGCNGTGANNCCATACGGNTANGGAAATGCACTTTATCTGCGCCACCCCGAAGGATATACCACCGTTTACGGCCACTTAAACGCATTTTANCCGGAGCTTGAGGCATGGGTAGAAGANCANCTGCGNGACCGCAGNAAGAACGANGGNAACCTCTACCCTTCGCCAGAGCAGTTCAAGATTGNGCGAGGCCAATTAGTTGCTTTCAGCGGCAACNCTGGAGGCTCTTTCGGTCCGCACCTGCATTTTGAAATAAGAGATACCAAAACTGAGGAACCATTAAACCCTTTAGAGTTCGGTATTGAAGTAAAAGATACTCGTAAGCCAGATATACGCGGACTAAAGTGGACTGCGACGGACTTTAGTGATATGGGTTCGTTCAAATCAGGAGATACCCTTATAGCGACCAGCGCGCTTGGAATTGATTTATTCACCACCGACAAGCAAGATCTCGCTAATAACAACAACGGTGTTTACGCCATAGAAGCGTCCATCGATGATCAAACCTTTTTCACGGCCAACTACCGCCGTATTAATTTTAGCACCTCACGATTCATCAACGCACACATCAACCACGACCTATACTGCGCNCAAGGGGTACGCTACACAAGGTTGTACGAGCTCGAGAACAACCCGTTGAAGATTACTGACACGTATGAAATTACGGCGCCGGCCTTCCGTGCTTCAAAGGGATGGATTACCGTGGCTCAGGACAGCGTTGTTAAACTGGAGGCTAAGGTCAACGACTTTGAAGGAAATACGAGCGTATTAGAGTTTTACATAAAAGGNAATGCACCACTGCCGCCTGGAAAGAATCCAGTAAAATTGGACTGGGCAAAAGATCATGATTTGACTTTGGGACCCATTCAAATACACATTCCCGCCGGCGCTTTGTACAAAACATCTGAATTTAATTTGTTCAAGAAAGGAGATACACAGCACGTTATAGGTGAAGGTTGGGTTGCGCTGCAAAGCCACATGACCCTAGAGTGGGCCTTAGACAGCATACAGTCTCCAGNAGTGGGCTGGTTCCTTTGGGAGGCGAACCATAAAGGAAAGAAGAGCGCTATTTCGGGGCAGCGCGATGGCAATGTCATGACTTTTAAAACTCGAAGTACAGGGACATANTCTTTGGATCAAGACTTGAAAAAACCTGATCTAGGCCTGCTAAAAACAACCACATATGCGCGCAGTAACAGTGCTTATCGAGAGATTCGTTTGCGCGTGGCAGACGATAAGACGGGTGTGGAGCGTTACAGTGCTCGGATCGATGATCGATTCGCACGGATCGACTTCGATTATAAAAACGAGATGTTAAAAGTGATTGTTCCNAAGGATATCCCCGCAGGAAGCCATAATTTGCGTGTTGTAGTAATCGATGGAGTTGGAAACACCTCCGTAGAAGAGTATACNATCACATTATGATGCAGCGCGCACTCCTTTTTATGCTCCTTTTAACCTGCTCCTTCCAGGCTTCAGCTCAGGAAGGTAAAAAGCCGGTGCAACTTCATGGGGTTATCGTCAGTAATGATTCTTTNATCCAATTATTACCTAACGTCCAGATCTTAGTTAAAAGCCGCGGGCAAATGACNGTAAGCGACCGCGATGGNTTCTTTTCNNTGGTNGCGATGCCNGGAGATACGGTNTTATTTCAGCACATTGGCTTTCGTTTAAACCGCTTCTGGGTCGCAGATACNTTAGAAGGGGAACATTTCCTTGCGCGCATCGTATTAGAATGGGATACCGAAGTCTTAGATCCAGTTATTGTTTATCCATGGCCATCCAAAGAAAACTTTAAAGAAGAATTTCTGGCGATGAAAATCGAAACCACAGAACTGGATATTGCACAACGCAACCTCGCGTTAGATGAACTTCGCGCCCGTGCTGCCGCCATGGGCTATGATGCGGCAGAGATGCAAGATTACCTCATTACCATGCAGAATCAGCAGCTCTACAACGAAGGGCGCTATTANGGGGGCAATGGTGCTTCCGCNATATTAGGTGCGCTATCAAATCCCTTCGCTTGGACGGAATTATTTCAAAGCCTGAAACGCTAATTCGTCTTGAAAAATCTTCTCTTCATAAGCATCTTCTTCGCTTCCGGGCTGCATGCTCAAATNATGGATTCAACACTGCTCGATGAGGTCGATGTAGAATCTCAGCGCGTATCAGAGGAAGGCACCAACGTCCTAGGGAAGGATATTCGCTTCACTACTGGAGCCGAGGGTGGCGTAGAAGGGGTAGTAAAAACATTCGCCGGAGTGAGCTCGCGCAATGAAATGAGTTCGCAATACAATGTTAGAGGAGGAAACTTTGACGAAAACTTAGTTTACATCAACGACTTTGAAGTCTTTCGACCCTTCCTCGCTCGTGCAGGGCAGCAAGAAGGAATGAGTATTATTCATCCGCACCTTGTCAGTAGTATAAAGTTTAGCGCAGGAGGATTCAGNGCTTTGGAAGGAGATAAACTTAGCTCCGTTCTAGATGTGAAATACGAATATACCCGCGACCCTAAGCTGAAAGATCTTATTCTAGAGACTTCGCTCACAGGCGTAAGCTGGGCTTCAAAAAACCACACAAAAGGCTGGACCATCGCGAGCGGTCTTCGCTACCGAAACAATGCCGTACTGCTCAATGCCACGGATGTTCAAAGCGACTACTTTCCNGTGAATGCAGATGGNCAATTGCTACTTACGAAGCTGTTTGGTAAAGGCCCGAATGAAGTAGGAACGTCGCGAGTGGAAATCTTCGCTCATGTTTCACACAACAGGATGAATCAGATTCCGCAAAACAGACAAACCAACTTCGGATCCTTGCAGGAGGCGCTACGATTGAATGTGTTTTTTGACGGCAAGGAAGAATTTGGTTACGACACCCAATTCTTAGCTGCTAAATATCAAACACTTACGCAGGTTGCGGGAGGTGGAGTTCGCACTCTATCTGCATCAGGTTTTCACACTACTGAGTTGGAAATCACCGATGTGATCGGCTACTACAGACTGAACGAACTCAACAATGATTTAGGCTCCGATGACTTTGGCGAAATAAGCTTAGTACGTGGTGTTGGTGCTTTTCAGGATTACCGCAGAAACTTCCTCGATGCCTACATCGGCAATGTAAAATATGAGGAATTGATCGGTTGGAACAGATTCGATCTTACCTGGGGAGTCCAATTACAAGGAGAAAACATCTACGACCGCTACAAAGAATGGGAACGCATCGACAGTGCCGGCTATAGCCTACCGAACACAGGCAGCACCATCGACAGCGTTATCGATGGAAGGTTATTCAGTACNCCTGCNGATGGCTTNGAACTCTANACACATGTGACTGCNACCCAAACGTTGATCAANACCCGAGCGAAGAGTTGGATCAACGCGAAAGGCTCTATTCCACTAGATAAAGGNATCTGGCATTACAACATAGGTGCACGGATGCAGTGGGCCCAATTGTCAAACGAAGTGCGCATCAGCCCCCGAGTAAGATTCAACTTTATCCCTGAAGGNGGACTTCTAGGAGCCTATCGGTGGACCTTTGCCGCCGGACTCTACGATCAATATCCATTCTATCGTGAAATGCGTTTGAAGGATGGCAGCTTGAATACTGCTGTAAAAAGTCAACAAGCACTGCACCTTATAGCACGTCAAGACAAAGACTTCGAATTGTGGAACCGGCCTTTCGTTTGGACGCTTGAGACTTATTACAAAGGATTGCAACGCGTGAATCTTTTCGATGTAGAAAATGTCCGTATTCGTTACCAGGGAAACAATGACGGACTGGCGCGAGTATACGGGATTGATTCACGCATCAATGGAGAGTTTGTGAAAGGTACCGACAGTTGGTTTACCTTCAGTCTCTTCCGTGCTCAGGAGCGCAGTACCACTAGCCTTGTACAGGAATGGCACGCACGTCCTACAGATACCCGTTTCAACTTTGCTGTTTATTTTCAAGATTATTTACCGAACGACCCCTCTACCCGGCTATCGCTCACCCTCATGCTGGGCGGCGGCTTTCCCTTCGGACCAGACGGTATAGGCAATGAAATAGCCCAACCGGAAGACCGGTTTTTCCGCAGTCCTCCCTACCGTCGCGCAGACATAGGATTCATTAAAGTGTTGGGTGGAAAATGGACGAATCGCTTCGATGAAGTATGGGTCAGCGCGGAGATCTTCAACCTACTGCAGGCAAGAAACACAGTGAGTTACCTTTGGGTAAAAGATATCAGTGCGGCAGGACAATACGCCGTCCCCAATTATATGACTAATAGATTACTCAACTTTAAAGTCCACGTGGATTTCTAATATGCGCATCGTCGAAACCTGGAGTACCAAACAATTCAAAACCACCATTTACGCTATGGATCGCTGGCACTACGTAGAATTTGAGGCCGGGCCTATGAAACAGGGGTTCAAATTCATGAAGGAATCACACCCCTCCATTACGGAAGTAAAGGAAGCCCTTACACAACCGTTCCTTGAAGAAGTCTACAGTACGTTTGAAAAGATGTTTTTGAACCTCAAGAANAATAAGTAGTACCTCTCAACGATAAAGAGTACTATCGCATTAAATCGAAGATATCGTTCTCNAGCGCACGCCCTTTATTTTTGTTGTACCAATCCTGTGCAAAAAGCGACCATTCCGATTTATTGAAATCAGGCTCCTCTTTCCACTGTTTGTAGTGTCNCATCAATTCTGATGGACGAGGTCCCCAATTATTTACCGCTTCAAAATGATCGTTTAGTCGAATCCATTTTGGGATGGAACGGCCACCGTCAGTTAGGAATTGATCCATAAGTTCTGGATGCTCATCCCGGAATACGATACGCATGGGGATTTTCGTTGCAATGGCCCATTCATNAAAAAACGGTAAAGCATGCGCTGCATCACCGCACCAAGTCTCGGTAAAAATCAACCACTGTTCGCCTTTGACTTTACAATCGTAAATGGCATCGATAAAGTTTACTTCTGGACTGTACGTCTTTTCCCAACGGCGCTGACGTGCAGCAGCGAGCTTCGTGTAGCCCACGTAAGATTCCTTTTGCTCACCTGAGGTCTTGCCTTGGCGAGCATATTGCCGTAATAATTCGCTATAGCTTTTATAGGTAATTCCGTGCTCGAAAGCTTCTTTAAGACGTAGGTTTTGTTCCCGCTGATCCATGTACAAAAGGTTTGAAATTTTGCAAGGGCCGTTCGACGAATAGATAAGTTATTGCCGTGACACCTGCAGTGAGCGCAAGGTAGCTGAGCCACGCGATTTCTGACGGCAATGCAAAAGATTTTACCCACATTAATACTGGGATATGAAAAAGATACATACTAAAGGATACAGCACCTACCCATCGCAAAGGTTTCCAGCTCAGGATGTTCGCCCATAGCCCTGTTTTAAAAGATGCTATGAGCGCAATAGACCACAACACCGCAGCGGGAACAAAGGTGCCAATATTGGTATAACCTTCTGTTTTCCATGACCATACACTGAAGATCAGTAGAACTGCCCACCCAAGGTAAGTTGTAAGCCTAGATTGCGTAAGTGTGCTCCACAGCTTTGGCTGCAAACGTTCGATAAGTGCTACTAGGGTTCCAAGCAAGAAAATATTAAGGAACCAGAGGGTGCTCGTACCTGCCGGATTACACCATAAAACGAATAGATGTGAACCCACCATTACCGATAATAGTGTAATAACAATAGCGTAAGTATTCCAACGAAAAAGACGGTGAAAGATGAAGAGCAATATGGGGCTGATCAGGTAATATTTAAATTCTACCGGGATGGACCAGAAGATGTGATCGCCGCGCTGCAGCGCCAAGTGCTGCCATACCTCTTCCCATTCGTGAATAACCACCTTTAGACCACTGGCATTCGCTAATCGAAAGACTACCAGCGCGAGAAAGAAGAGTGGGAAAATGCGCAAAATGCGACGAGAAATGTAATACAACCAGTAGTCCCAGCCTGCACGTTCCTGCTGAAACATCTTAATAATTTGACGGTCTAACAGGTAGGCAGATAATACAAAGAATAGGTATACTCCTAGTTTTCCGCGTATGAGTAAACTATGGTCGCCAAAGGGACCCAAGCCTTGGTTGTTTCCGTGACCAAAGACGACCATAAGTACCGCGAGACCTCGAAGGCCATCCAGGGGCTTGTGGTGATCAGGATGCTGATCGTTTGGAAAAAAGGCTTGGAGCCAACCCATTACTTTTTAAAGTTGAGTAACGTAGTACGGATGATGGCGATACATTCGTCTAATTGGTCCTTTGTCATTACCAAAGGTGGCGCAAAGCGAATAATATTACCGTGTGTCGGTTTAGCGAGCAACCCATTTTCTTTCAGAGCTACACATATGTTCCAAGCTGTCGAACTGTCNGGCGTATCGTTTATAATGATNGCATTAAGAAGGCCTTTACCACGAACTTTAGTAACCAATGTGGTCTCCCCTATAATCTTATTCATTTCTGCACGAAAATGTTCACCCATGGCACGTGCATGTGGAGCAAGACCCTCATCTTTTACAACTTCCAGCGCCGCCATTGCGACTTCCGCGGCAATAGGGTTACCGCCAAAGGTAGAACCGTGCTGGCCAGGTTTGATGACTTCCATTACTGGGTCGTCTGCGAGTACTGCACTCACGGGATACACCCCGCCTGAAAGTGCCTTACCCAAGATTAAAAGGTTGGGTTTCGTGTAGGTCGTACCGCGCTCACAGGTATTGCCACACGAACAATCGCCACATACAGCCAGTAACGAGCCGGTACGTGCAATACCAGTTTGTACTTCATCCGCGATCAATAAAACATTGCGCTCTTTACATAAAGCTGCTGCTTCCGCTATGAAATTTGCATCAGGGGTGTTAACGCCGGCCTCTCCTTGAATGGGCTCAACGAGAAAACCGACAACATTCTCATTCATTAAAGCGAAATTCAACGCCGCGATGTCATTGTATGGAACGGTTACAAAACCNGAAGTATATGGACCGAAGTTGTTTCGGGCATCTGGATCATCGGAGAACGAAATAATTGTTGTCGTACGACCGTGGAAGTTGCCTTCACAAACGACTATAATTCCACTGTTTTCAGCAACGCCTTTTTTCTCATAACCCCACTTACGGGCAATTTTAAGAGCGGTCTCTACCGCTTCCGCGCCTGAATTCATGGGTAGAATCTTATCAAACCCGAAGGTTTCACTCATGTACTTCTCGTACGCCCCTAGCTTACTGTTGTAGAATGCACGTGAAGTTAAAGTCAGTGTTTGNGCCTGCGCAACCATGGCTCCTACAATCTTTGGATGGCAATGTCCCTGGTTTACCGCACTGTAGGCCGATAAAAAATCATAGTAACGCTTACCTTCTACATCCCAGACATATACGCCCTCTCCTTTATCAAGGACTACGGGTAAAGGGTGGTAGTTGTGCGCGCCGTACNTTTCTTCGAGAGCCATTAATGATGCGGAANACTGAGCCATATACTTTTTGAATTTTGGGTTTGTACAAATATAAGGGCTCAAATCGGGCCAATTAAGCCGAAAAGTAATAACTTCATAACCGCTTAACTTACAACAAACAGTATGAAAAAATTATTANTCTCTTTTGCANCGCTTGCCTTCAGTTTAACGGCCAGTGCGCAATACTATCACACTGCTCCTGTCTCAGGTAGCAATCCTAACAATGTAAATCAGGAAAACTCTGAATATCCTGTGGGTAGCGGTCTTCCAGCAGATTGGACCAGTATTGTCGGTGCTGCGCAGACAGCTGGTACTTACTCTAGTGTTCAGNCGCTTCCTTTCACTTTTAAGTTACAAGGCTCAGCAATTGATTCTTTCCGTGTATCTAANACGGGTGTATTGACATTCTCAAGAAAAACNAGTCCTGCTAATCATAGTGTAGGTTCTGCGGTGGCCATCACTAACTCAACCATTCCAGATTCATCCATTTGTGTTCTTGGTTTGAATGGCAGCGGCACGAACGATCAAATTGCACGTAAAACTTTTGGGACTTCGCCAAACCGTCAGGAATGGATCATGTTCTCTTCTTACAGTGTCTCAGGCGCCTCAGGAAGCCACTGGAGCTACTGGTCTATCGTAATGGAAGAAACAACCAACAATATTTACATCGTTGANCAGCGTAATGCAGGTGCAACGCCAAGTTTAACAATCGGTGTTCGAGTAAACAGCACAAACGTCTACGATCAAATCACTAGCGTTGGTAGCAATTCAACAAATGCACCCGACTTTTTAGACAATACTTACTACACCTTTATTCAAGGTGTACAGCCGGACTATGAATTGGCCGGTGCCAGCTTAAACGTAAGCCCTTATTTGGGTTTAAATGCAGCACCCTATACTATTGCTGCTGACTTTATAAATAATGGTGCACAGACTTTGACCAGCGCAACGTTCAACTACAGCATCAATGGCGGTACGCCAGTAACTTCGAGTTTATCTAGTGTTAGCATTGCTAGCGGTTCGACAGGTACACTTACCTCGGGAACGACATGGAATCCCTCGAGCACAGGCCTTTACTCTGTAAAAGCGTGGTTGAGTGGTCTCAACGGAAGTAATGTTGATGCGAATACAGCNAATGATACCGTAAGTATGGATATTCAAGTNGTTACNGCGTTAACTACCCGNTANCCGCTNTACGAGACCTTTACTTCGTCTACTTGTGGACCTTGTACTCCAGCAAACACGACGATGGAAGCTGTATTTGACGACAATCCAGGCGAACACACCTCTATTAAATACCAGATGAGCTGGCCAGGAACAGGTGATCCTTATTACACTACCGAAGGAGGTGCAAGAAGAACTTTCTACGGCATTAATTCTGTACCGCGTGTTGAAATTGATGGCGGTTGGGACGGAAATGGTAACGGTGTTACTCAAGCATTGTACGACCAATATCAAAA
>NYXD01000100.1 GCA_002685435.1 Cryomorphaceae bacterium
GAGAAGGAAAGCCCCTCGGCCATAGAATTAAGGCAGAAGAAGCCGAGGAATACATCTTTGGAATGGTGGTCTTTAACGACTGGAGTGCGCGCGATATTCAAAAATGGGAATATGTACCACTAGGACCGTTCTTAGGTAAAAACTTTGGCTCGAGCATGAGTCCTTGGGTCGTTACGATGGACGCATTAGAGCCGTTTAAAGTGGAAGGACCACAGCAGGACCCACCAGTTTTACCGTATCTGGAGACCACCGGGAAGAATAATTATGACATTCAACTGGAAGTGGGTTTGACGCCTGAAGGCAAAACGGAATCGGTCATTTCAAGGTCCAATTACAAATACATGTATTGGAACCAGCGTCAACAATTGGCTCATCATACCGTCAACGGCTGTAACATCAATGCCGGCGATATGATGGCATCAGGGACAATCTCTGGACCGACAAAAGACAGCTATGGATCAATGCTAGAGCTTAGCTGGGCGGGAAAAGAACCCATCACGTTAGATACGGGGGTTACCCGGACGTTTATCGAAGACGGCGACACGGTTACCATGCGCGGCTGGTGTACAAACGGTACCACTAGAATTGGCTTTGGCGAGGTACGCACTACGCTGTTACCGGCCATAGAAGATTAAGCGAACAAGGACCTTTTCCGGAAAAGGTTGGGCGCTTTTTTATAACTTGGGTATACCCAACTACAGTACCTATTATGTCAGAAAAACACACCTACATCTCCAAGGTTGTGGCCGGCGCCACTGAAGCCATTGAGGGATTAGAAGATGGGATGAATGTGATGTTTGGCGGATTCGGCCTTTGCGGTATTCCCGAAAACAGCATTACAGCCATTAAATCCGCCGGGATCAAAGACATTACTTGTATTTCTAACAATGCAGGTGTGGACAACTTTGGCCTAGGATTGCTGCTTCAAACCAAGCAGATTAAAAAAATGATAGCCTCTTATGTGGGTGAGAACGATGAATTCGAGCGACAGATGCTGTCCGGNGAGCTCGAAGTTGATCTCATNCCTCAAGGAACATTNGCAGAACGCTGTCGCGCTGCTGGAGCNGGNATTCCTGCTTTTTANACNCCNGCAGGCTACGGTACAGANGTAGCGGANGGAAAAGANGTACGTGTNTTTAACGGCAAGCNGCANATTTTNGAACANGCTTTTGATGCCCCTTNTGCATTTGTTAAAGCGTGGAAGGGCGATAAAGCCGGCAATCTCATTTTCAAGGGAACGGCGCGCAATTTTAATCCCATGATGGCCATGGCAGGTAAAATTACTGTGGCAGAGGTGGAAGAACTGGTTGAAGTGGGCGAATTAGACCCGAATAGTATTCACATTCCCGGAATCTTCGTACAACGCATTTTCCANGGAGTGGACTACGAGAAACGAATAGAACAACGCACCGTGCGTTCTAAAAGCGAATAACCATGGGATTGAGTAAAGATCAAATTGCACAACGCATTGCCCAAGAACTTCGCGACGGCTGGTACGTAAACTTAGGGATTGGCATTCCCACCTTAGTGGCAAACCATATCCCGCAAGGTATCAACGTGGAGTTTCAAAGTGAAAATGGAATTTTGGGTATGGGACCCTTTCCTTTTGAGGGCGAGGAAGATGCCGATTTAATCAACGCGGGTAAGCAAACCATTACAGCACTGCCCGGTGCAAGTTTCTTCTCCAGCGAGCTTAGCTTCGGNATGATTCGTGGCCAACACGTACAGCTCACTGTTTTGGGCGCCATGGAGGTTAGCGATAGTGGAGATATTGCAAACTGGAAGATTCCTGGAAAAATGGTGAAAGGCATGGGTGGTGCTATGGATTTAGTGGCTTCCGCAGAAAATATAATCGTAGCCATGCAGCATACCAACCGCAAAGGAGAAAGCAAACTCCTCAGCGATTGTTCGTTACCGCTTACCGGTGTTGCTTGTGTGAAGCGCATTGTAACCGATTTAGCCGTACTAGAGGTGGACGCTGAACGTGGCTTCGTCTTGATTGAGCGCGCACCTGGAGTAACAGTGGAAGAAATCAAAGAAAAGACCGCAGGTCGCCTAGTAGTTGAAGGTGATGTACCGGAAATGAAATTTTAAGGCCTTGGCCGAGGAATAAAAAAGGCGCCTGAGGGGCGCCTTTTTTGTTTAGTCTAAGCGCAATGATAGCGGTTACAACATAATATCTTTCCTTTTATTGTAAGTAAGTACTCACTCATTTATTATTAATTCACGTAAACCGCGCAACAATACTGAAGCACTTACTTCGTCTCCTCGAAACTCTAGCAATAACGACCGTTCCAAGATTTCTATAGCCGTGCGAGCTACGGCTTCCTCGGCACCATGACCGACACTCGAAATGGCCCAACGCAAACGCTCTAAAACAAAAGTGTCTATGGTGNGACTTTCTGGATTTTCTTGTGTCATACGGATCATAGCTACCCAAGCCAGAACCTCTCTTAAGTCCTCAAAAANATTGAGTTGAATAGCCGTGAAAGAGCGTAAGACTTCAGTGGGATCCGCATCATTTAAACGACCGTAGATTAGTGAGGCACGGGCTCGCGATCCTGCCGACAGAAGTGCTGAAGCCAATCCTTTTTTTGATTTAAAGTGACGAAAAATCAGTGCTTCACTCACACCTGCGTGCGCAGCAATTTTCGCTGTCGATACGGTAGAAAATCCGTGCGCAGCGATGAGCGTCTGAGCGCTTTGAAGTAAGGCTTGCTGTTTTTCTGTCATTGTAAGTGTTCACTTACAATAATACAAAAATTAGAATTCGGAATTAATGCGCCTCGAGCCAAGTTTTCCCGGTTCCCACTTCGGCAATCATCGGTACAGCTAAATCCACGGCGGCCTCCATTTTTTCAACAACCAATGCTTGGAGGAGCTCTAATTCTTCTTTGACCACATCAAAGACCAGTTCATCATGTACCTGAAGCAACATCTTCGACTTTAATCCCTCTGCACGCATAGCTCGATCAATCTCTATCATAGCAAGTTTTATAATATCTGCTGCAGAACCTTGAATAGGCGCATTTACCGCATTTCGTTCGCTGTGCCCCCGAACCACCGCATTGCGACTCTCAATATCTTTAAGGTACCTGCGTCGACCCGTTATAGTCTCTACATACCCATTTTCGCGTGCAAAAGCGACNTGATCATCCATATAGGATTTGATTCCCGGATACGTTCGGAAGTAACCGTCAATCGCGGCTTTAGCTTCTTTACGACTCATATCTGTTTGCTGACTTAAGCCGAAAGCGCTAACACCATAGACAATACCAAAATTGACTGTTTTCGCATTGGAACGTTGTTCGCGAGAAACTTCTTCCAATGGTACTTCAAAAACCTTCGCTGCAGTAGCCTTGTGAATATCCTCACCGTTGCGGAAGGCTTCGATCATCGCAGTGTCCTTTGCCAAAGCTGCAATCACGCGCAATTCTATCTGACTGTAATCTGCCGCTAGCAACAAATGTGTCTCGTCAGCAGGAATAAACATGGCGCGCACACGACGACCGTTTTCTGTCCGGATAGGAATGTTCTGAAGGTTGGGGTTGGTTGAACTCAATCGTCCTGTTGCAGCGACNGTCTGGTTNTANCTNGTNTGAATNCGCCCNGTNGAAAGATGNACCAGTTCCGGCAGCGCATCCACATAGGTNCTCTTNAGTTTTTTTAACTCGCGGTAGGTTAAGATGGAATCCACTATCTCGTGTTTGTCTCTGTANCCCTGCAAGATGTCCTCNGATGTGGCGTATTGGCCTGTTTTTGTTTTCTTAGGCTTATCNGATAATTTCAAATCTTCGAACANGACCTCACCCAATTGACGTGGNGAGCCCACATTAAATGGTCTACCGGCCAATGCTACAATAGTTTCCTCCAGCTTTTCTATTAATTGGCCCAATTCAAGACTGTAACTGTTCAATGCACCAACGTCCACNTTAATCCCCTCCCGCTCCATGCGCGCCAGGACGGGTACCAAAGGCATTTCAATATTTTCAAACACCTTCGTAACGCCTGTTTCCTTCAATTTTGGTGCAAAAACCTCCTTCAACTGTAGTGTAATATCTGCATCCTCCGCGGCATAATCAGTTACCGCTTCTAAAGTCACCTCGCGCAAGGTCTTCTGCGTTTTACCCTTTTTACCCACCACACTTTCGTAAGAAATGGTCGTGTAATTCAAATAGGTCTCNGCGAGAATATCCATTTTATGGCGCATATCCGGCTGNAACAAGTAATGNGCAATCATGGTATCGAACAAGGGACCGCGTACTTCCACTCCATAATTCAGTAATACACCTATATCGTACTTTAAATTCTGACCAATTTTACGTACCGATTCCGATTCAAAAAACGGTTCAAACGCAGCGAGCCATGGTTGTGCTGCATCGCGATCTTCGGGCAGGGGCACGTAATAGGCTTTACCTGCTTCGAAAGAGAAACTAATACCGATAAGCTCGGCCGAGCGAATATCTAAAGAGGTGGTTTCGGTATCGAAACAAACTTCTTCTTTCTCTAATAGTAATCGGCCTAGTTCTCGGGCTTCAGGTAAAGTCTCTACGCACTGATACAGATGGTCTGTAGTGGCAATCGACTTTCTGCCATTTGTGGCATCCGTTACTGTAGTCGTCGCTTGGGGCTCACCGAAAAGACTCATTTGGTCATTACTGGCCAATTCCACCTTCTTCGTTGGCGCAGGCTTAGCACTCACCTCATCGGAGGCTTCCCGTTGCAATCCCAATCTTCTTCCCAGTGTCCGAAACTCCAATTCCTCGAACAAATCCAAAAGTGCATCTTGATCCCATGGATCTCGAGTAAGTGTTCCAGGGTTCAAGTCTATGGGCACTTCAAGAATAATCCGAGCCAGTTTTTTCGAGAGGAGCCCTAATTCTGCATTATCGCGGATTTTCTCACCTAGTTTTCCTTTTATTTCATCTGCATTCGCCAATGTTTCTTCCAAGGAACCATACTCCTTTAAAAGTTTAGACGCCGTCTTGGCACCAACACCGGGTAGGCCGGGTATATTGTCCACAGCATCCCCCATCATTCCGAGGTAATCGATCACCTGCTCAACGCGATCCAGGTCAAACTTTTCACAAACTTCAGCTTCACCCCAAATCTCCGGCGGATTACCACCTCGAGCAGGACGGTACATGAAAATATTTGGCGAAACCAATTGGCCAAAATCCTTATCAGGAGTCATCATGTAGGTCGTATAGCCTTCTTTTTCCGCTTGCTTCGCTAAAGTTCCGATCACATCATCAGCTTCGTAACCTGGAACTCCAAGGGCAGGAATTTTAAATGCTTCCAGCAACCGGTGAATGTATGGCACTGCGAGCTTAATCGCCTCCGGCGTTGCATCACGGTTTGCTTTGTATTCAGGAAAAATCTCGTGACGTTCCGTCGGCTGCGGTAAATCGAAACAAACGGCAATATGTGTAGGGTTTTCTTTCGACAACAGGTCCAGAAGTGCACTCGTAAATCCGTAAACTGCACTGGTGTCTATACCTCCAGAAGTTACTCGAGGATTTTTCGCAAAGGCAAAATATGCCCTGAAAATCAGCGCGTAAGCATCTAATAAAAACAGTTTTTTCTCTTGATCCGGTGTTTCTTGACCCATGGAATAGATTTTGCGTGTGGCTACAGAAAAATAAGGGAAGTAAGATAGCTACTTCAAGACAAATACCGAGTTTTGCAGTCGAAACAATCCTAATCTCATGGCGTTGTTATTAAGCATCCACACAGATATTATGATCTTCAGAATATTCTTCACCCTCGGGTTCGTGCTCGCCATCGACCTTTATGCATACCAAGCCTTTAAAACCGTCTTCCGCAGCAGTGCTACACCCTATGTCTATTGGAGTATTACTATTGCCTATATCATCTTCTCCATCGTAATGGCAACTGTGATGACTAGTGGAAAAGTCGACTATAAATACCTCAGTCTTCTAATGGGGGTTTCTGTATTGCTTGCTGTACCAAAACTCATCGCAATCGGTCCGCTACTCATTGAAGATACAGTCCGATTAGGTCAATTTATTTTCCGCGGCGTAACCACCCAGCCCACGGTCATGCCTGAGCGTAGAGCCTTTATTTCAAAATTAGCGCTTGGGCTCGCTGCCATCCCCTTTTTAGGTATCATTGATGGCATTTGGAAAGGACGCTACCGCTATCGCGTCATAGCACACACACTCGAATATGAAGACCTGCCCGATGCATTCGATGGATTTACCATCGCCCAGATTTCGGATATTCACAGCGGTTCTTTTGACAATACAGAAAAGGTGCAATACGGCGTCGACATGGTCACAGAATTAGGAGCCGATTGCATTGTATTCACCGGCGACATGGTCAACAACACAGCCAGTGAAGCAGAACCGTGGATCCCTGTTTTCCAACGCTTAAAAGCTAAATCAGGCATATTTTCAATTCTAGGAAACCACGATTATGGCGATTATTGGCGCTTTCCTTCGCCAGAAGCTAAAGTCGCCAACATGGATAGGTTAAAAGAAATCCATGCAGAAATGGGCATGGATCTTCTGCTCAACGAAAGTCGCTATTTCGAAAGAAACGGCGCGAGATTATACCTTGCAGGAGTTGAAAATTGGGGTTTACCTCCGTTTCCGCAATACGGAGACTTAAACACAGCATTAGATCAAATCCCTGAAGATGCATTCACTGTGCTACTTAGCCACGACCCGTCTCATTTCGACGCCGAAGTCAAGCAACATCCCAACAAAATTCACTTGACGCTGAGCGGACACACCCACGGGATGCAATTTGGTATCGAAATCCCTGGATGGATCAAATGGTCGCCTGTAAAATTCAAATACCCAAAATGGGCGGGACTATATCCTGAACAAGACGGGAGAATATTGCACGTAAACCGAGGATTTGGATTTTTAGCCTTTCCAGGACGCGTAGGTATGTGGCCTGAAATCACGCACATTACCTTGAAAAAGAAAGTCGTTTAGAATCGGTCCTTGTAGAGCTTCGACATGAAGTAAATGTGCGGTAAACTAATTGCGCTGAGGAATACTAGAAAATAGCTCGACCAAGCCAACAATGAATTCTTATCAAATCTAAACACCAATAGAAAGAGCGCCACTGCACCTATGGTAAACGGCAAGGCTTTCATCCACATTTCAGCATTCGTCCATTTGTGTGACAATTTTAAATGGTTCCAGCCCGACAGACTGTGTTGTAAGACAAAGTAAATTCCAAATGCCGTAGCCAGCGGTAAGTATGCCGTAAGGCAAAGTGTTACCATGGCAACCACCCAAGGTATAGAACGGAACCAAACGCCCATAAAAAGTCCTAACGAAAGGGCCATTCTGTAAACCATGTTCATGAATTCTGTAGACCATGTTACTTTACTAATTCCCATGACTTCAAGTACTGTATTCACTTCCGTCGAATGTGGTATAAGTATCAGCGTCAATAGTAAAGTCCCCCATAAAAACGACAGACCAATACTAGGAAAACCCCATTCACGTAAGTCTGTTTCTCCAAAATGCCATGCGCTGTAGATCAAAAAGGCAAGCAACCCTGTAACGGGACTCGCAGCCCAGAATAAAATAACCATTAGCATAATGAAGCAGTAACGTAATATAAACTTCGGTAACCGCTCCTGGTTTGCGTGGCTGTAACCGTCTAATGCACCATGAGGTATACCGTATAGGAATAACAAGAATACCAATACCGCTTGAAGCCCGTAAGAAACGGAGCTAGGCAATAGCGCTTCGGCAATTAAAGCGAGTGCAGCGAATAAAATGGGAGCCCAGCGGGAAGGCTTCGCTACTACAATAGCTACAAATGATGCGCCCAACGCCCACAAAAATCTCATAATTGGTAGACGAGCGAACATGCTTAATTCCCATTTAAACGACGACTTCTCATCTAAGAACTGAAAGACCTTATTAGCTTTCTGAGTCGCAAATAATGATTCAAAGATCTCTTTACCCCAATGCGGTTTGTGTTTTAAGATGTGTAGCAACAGGTGGTCATAAAAGTTAAAGCGATTCAAATCGCTTTTTGGCAGACGTAACCATGAAGAATCAGTCCGCTCTTGTGCAATACCTTGTGCTAATTCCTTGGCATGCTCAAACATACTCTTAAAGGCATACCCTGTGGTCGACTTCACTCTTCCTGCTCTTGCACCTGTAGAAACGATACGTGCATCTTGATTTTTAACCTCTGCATATTGTGTCATCGGGATTACACCACGTTCTTCATGCTCCACCTCAAAAGATAAACCCCTAGAGAGTAGATAATTTCTGAGGTGATTACTAGCCAATTCATGCGGTAATTGTTCACTCCCGAATCGAGTCATTTCAACTAATGCTTCTTTAGTGTCCGTTGGAAGAACGTACATAAATTGAGTGAACCAATTCTGAGGAATGCCGAAATCCATCAGTGTCATTTGATTTGGGGTCCAGTAATCTTCCTGAATTTTTACACGCCAACCCACGAAACTTTGTAAAACTAATGGCCCCATGGGCTCTTTAATGTCAGGAGGTCTACTATCGTATATCTGCTGAACTTCCCAAGAATAATCGCCGCTGGAGACAACGACACTTTCCTGCTCTGCTTTTAGACCATCAACAGCACCTCTTATCCATGTTACATTTTCATGGGATTGTGCTATACTTTTAACTTTCTTGTATAGCGCAATGCTTTCAACCATATAATAATGTTGATCTTCAAACGATTCTAAACCATCACCCGTATCAACGGTGTCCCATTGATGGTACATGACATCTTTGAGCTGCGTGCGTATTTCATGTTTCGCATCTGCCCAAAAACAATACGTTTTGTCGTTTTTCAATTTTGCGTCGGGCTCTAAAATGAGAACATTCAGCGTACGGAGTAAATTCTTTCGCTCTAATTCAAGCAAGAGCAAACCATTTGCTGCTCCCATTCCCAAAAATCCTATGTCGTAACGCTTCATTGATTAAATGTCGATTTGACCCTTTATATTTCTTTCAACAATTACTTGCTGTTTTTGTTCTGATACTAGCGCTAATTAGATGTATAAAGGTCTATTTTTAGGATAATTGGGCTAAACTATGAGTGTTTAGACTTAATTTTATGGTGTCGTGAACAAAACTATTATTCGTAAGTTAAGTGGTAGTTATAACCTTTAATATTTTAACACCATGTCATTATTTTTAGACGGATCTATGGGATTCGATCCGAACGATTACGTATCGTTCACATTCTTCGCCGGTTACATGGCGATGCTAGCCGCTTCGGTATTCTTCTTCTTCGAAAGAAGTAGAGTTGCAGACGAGTGGAAAACTTCAATGCTCGTTAGTGGGCTTATTACTGGTATTGCAGCA
>NYXD01000101.1 GCA_002685435.1 Cryomorphaceae bacterium
GCGGCAAAAACTTCGCTCACAAAATTGGTAAAGCTTGGTTGCTCGCCTATGTTTTGATGGCGCTCTACTAGCTGTACCTCTGCATTTTGTTCAGCAATGATCAAATTNCGAACCTGTGAAAANGCNGGTCCGTTTTCATTTGTNGTGAGGTAAAGNATTTCGATAGGCTTATCGACGGTCTTGATTTGCNTTCACTCTTATGAATGCGCCNTCGTCAGCGAANGCNGTATTTAGATCNACAAACGTATCGCCTTTTGGCGCTCCCTTGCCCAAATACTCNGCGATGATNTCCGGGTATTTATTNAGTGCAGCAGCNAANGTNCAAACNTCGAANTCCTGATGCGTGGCGTCGCTNAACCANGAGCTGTANTTTCCNTTGATAAAGACNANTTTATANGTNTCTAAATCNCTCANTAAGTACGATTTGATATCGGCAAACGANACNGCNTCATCNCCNTTTAAAAGAATGCGATAGTCGTGCTTTANTACCGGCTTTAGGTTGGTGTATTTCCACTCTTCNTCACGCGTNGTAGGNAANCCTTGGGCTTCAAAACGGTCCAGNGCTTCNTTACGCAGGTGAACGACGCCGAGATTTCGNCTGCCATTNAGTTGCGGTTCTGCNACAACNAAAGAGGAGAGTAAATCTTGTGCTAAATCNGTCATGCGTTTTCTGCCTTGATCCAGTCGTATCCTTTCTCTTCCAANTCATGTGCCAATTCTGGCCCGCCACTTTTTACAATTCTACCGTTGAATAAAACGTGCACGAAATCAGGTTTGATGTAGTCCAAAAGACGCTGGTAATGCGTAATAACTACAACGGCATTGTCTGCAGTACGAAGTTTATTCACACCGCCGGCAACAATGCGCAGGGCATCAATATCTAAGCCAGAATCGGTTTCGTCGAGTATCGCTAATTTCGGCTCCAGCATNGCCATTTGGAAGATCTCGTTGCGTTTCTTCTCTCCACCAGAAAACCCTTCGTTTAAACTGCGGCTGAGGTAGCTTTTATCCATCTCTAAAAGAGCTGTCTTTTCGCGCATTTTTGCGAGCATTTCGCGCGCTTCCATAGGCTCTTCGCCGCGGCCTTTGCGGCTTTCATTGATGGCGGTCTTAATGAAGTTGCTTACGGTGACCCCGGGAATTTCCACTGGGTACTGAAAGCTCAAGAAGATGCCTTTGTGGGCGCGCTCCTCAGGATCTAAATCCATAAGGTCTTCGCCCTCAAAGTCGATGCTTCCACCGGTTACTTCATAATCTTCACGACCTGCGATTACGCTGGAAAGTGTAGATTTACCTGAGCCATTTGGACCCATAATCGCGTGAATCTCCCCAGGATTAATTTCTAGGTTGATGCCTTTTAGAATTTCTTTGTCTTCTACTCGGGCTTGGAGGTTGTTAATTTTAATCATGATTTATCCTACGGAGCCTTCTAGAGAGACTTCCAATAGTTTTTGTGCTTCCACGGCAAATTCCATAGGAAGCTGGTTCAATACATCTTTACAATAGCCATTCACGATAAGTGCAATGGCTTCTTCAGTGCCAATTCCACGCTGGTTGCAATAGAATATCTGGTCTTCACCGATCTTCGAAGTCGTCGCCTCATGCTCAATTTGAGCTGTAGGATGTTGTGCCTCGATATAAGGGAACGTATGCGCACCACATTGATCTCCCATCAGCAGTGAATCACATTGGCTGAAATTTCTTGNATGCTCTGCACGCGCACCAACGCGCACTAAACCTCTGTAGCTGTTGTGGCTTTTTCCAGCGCTAATACCCTTAGAGATGATCGTACTTTTGGTGTTTTTACCCAAATGGATCATTTTCGTTCCGGTATCTGCTTGCTGGAATTTATTCGTAACAGCGACACTGTAGAATTCACCGATACTATTATCTCCTTTCAAAATACATGAAGGGTACTTCCAAGTGACTGCTGAACCGGTTTCTACTTGCGTCCAGCTGATTTTTGCATTGCGCTCGCAAATGCCGCGCTTTGTTACAAAGTTGAAGACACCACCTTTTCCTTCAGCATCGCCAGGGTACCAGTTCTGGACCGTACTGTATTTAATTTCTGCATCGTTCATAGCTACGAGCTCGACCACTGCGGCGTGCAATTGGTTCTCATCGCGTGAAGGGGCAGTACAACCTTCAAGGTAACTTACGTACGAGCCTTCNTCGGCAATGACCAGTGTACGTTCGAATTGGCCAGTGTTCGCCTCGTTAATACGGAAATAGGTGCTCAGCTCCATAGGNCAGCGCACCCCTTTCGGGATATAACAGAAAGATCCATCGGTAAAGACGGCGCTGTTCAGTGCTGCATAAAAGTTGTCGCGCTTCGGTACTACCGTTCCTAGGTGCTTGCGGACGAGCTCAGGGTGTTCCTGAATGGCTTCACTCATGGAACAGAAAACGATGCCTTTTTCAGCAAGGGTTTTCTTAAAAGTGGTAGCAACAGAAACGGAATCGACAACAACATCCATGGCCACACCGGATAAACGCTTTTGCTCATCAAGGCTGATGCCTAAACGTTCAAACGTGCGTAATAATTCCGGGTCTACTTCATCAAGGCTGTCTAGTTCTTTCTTTTGCTTTGGTGCACTGTAGTACGAAACCGCCTGGAAATCTGGTTTTGCGTAGGTAACGTTAGGCCAATCTGGCTCTACCATTGCTAACCACGTTTTGTAGGCGTCTAGACGCCAATCTAACATCCATTGGGGTTCGTTTTTCTTTTCACTGATCAATCGAATCACATCCTCGTTCAGCCCAGGAGGCACAGTATCACTTTCGATATCTGTGGTGAACCCGTACTTGTAGTCGGATGCGGTGATTTCATCTAGGATTTCGTCGCTCATAATAGGGGGTTAAACGGCGAAGCTTTCTCCACACCCGCAGGTGCGTGTCGCATTGGGGTTATTAAAATTGAATCCTTTTCCATTGAGTCCGCCACTGTACTCTAAAGTGGTACCAATGAGATAAAGGAGTGACTTTTTTTCGACTACAACCTTAACGCCGTTGTCTTCATATAGTTCTGCATTTTCGGGCATATCCGGGGTAAAATCCATTTTATAAGACAGTCCGGAACATCCGCCACTTTCCACGCCTACACTGATATAGGTCTTATCCAACTGCTTGCCTTCTTCCTGCATAAGTGCAGCAAGTTTTGACTTCGCATTATCTGATACTTTTACCATATTATTTAGAAACATTCTAAAGATGCGCGACAAAGTTACGCAATACGCGCCTTTTTTCTTGTGTTCTCACCAATGAACACAATAACTTTGCTACATGTTCGATTCAAAAAACCCACAGCGCACGCCCATCAGTGATTTGGGCGAGTTTGGCCTCATTGGTCATTTAACGCAAGCCACTAAATTAAAACACGCCCATACCGCATTAGGAGTGGGAGACGATGCCGCATTAATCGATGTGGGTGCCTACTACCAGGCAGTTTCTACCGACCTTCTAGTGGAAGGAGTTCACTTTGATTTGAGCTACATGCCGTTAAAACATTTAGGCTATAAAAGTGTGATTGTTAACCTCAGTGACATTTATGCGATGAATGGCACACCGGAACACATCACGGTTGGCTTGGCCGTTTCAAACCGATTTCCAGTAGAGGCTTTAGAAGAAATTTACGAGGGTATTCATTTGGCTTGTGAACGTTACAATGTTGATTTAGTGGGTGGCGACACCACAGCATCGCGCTCGGGATTAATGATTTCTGTAACTGCCGTGGGACGTGTTGAAAAGGAGCGTGTTGCGAAACGCAGCGGTGCAAAAGACAACGATCTTATTGTAGTTAGCGGCGATTTAGGCGGTGCNTATATGGGGCTTCAAATTTTAGAGCGTGANAAGCAGGTGTATTTGGAGAANCCAGACATGCANCCGGAATTNAGCGGACACGAATATATTTTGGAACGNCAGTTNAAACCAGAGGCACGNAAGGACNTNGTCGAAATCCTTAAGGCATTGGACATNCAGCCGACNTCGATGATTGATATTTCTGACGGNCTTAGCTCNGANACCTTACACCTNGCNAACANNGGACANATGCAATACAATCTGTACGAGAGTAAAATCCCNATCGATCCATCNATATANGCNCTTTGTGANGAGTTTAATNTAAATACAACGACGGTTGCCTTGAACGGAGGAGAAGACTATGANCTNCTCTTTACAGTACCGATCGAAGATCACGATAANGTCAAGACGAATCCCAACCTAACGGTTATTGGTTATGTCAAAGATGGAAGTGGNGCAAACCTCATTACNAGAGANGATAAAGTCATNGGTTTNAAAGCNCAGGGATTCAACCACCACGAAGCAGAGTAACNGTCNGTTATTTGCGGTANGATTGNATGTAAGGGGTAANGTNCCNNCTTNTTANGNNTGTTTCGATTGATACTATTTTNCTAAGTANCTGATTTNCAANNTNAAAATTGNGTATCTTAAAGGTCCAAACCAACCTAGTTACCTTATCATGGAAGAAAAAATNTTCAANAACCTGNTGCACGGGTATCCTTTCTATTTCCCCTTTTGGAGAGCCCCCTTAGACGAGCAGCGCACCNTAGNAGAAGCGGTTGCTTCTAAAAATTTTCAAGAAATACCTGGATTCCAGCATTGCACTCCGGAGCAGGCGGAAGTCATTTACAAAAGCGTCAAACATTTTTTTGCAGTGTATGCTTCTGGTGACCGCTCGCATTTACAGTGGAATGAATCAAAGCAGGTAGTGCGTGCATTTCCTCATTCGTACCAGGAAGTCATGGGTATTACGACACCACTTCGCAGTTGGTTGCCTAAACTTATTTAACGAGCGGTTATAGGTAAAACTCGGTCCCAGTGATCGGATGAAAACCACGCTTGACGGCCGTCGCTAAGCGCAATGTAGAACCACCCTTCCGAAGATCGCACTAAACGACCCGCACTGCCCTCACTTAAGAGCATTATTCTTTTGCCATTGGCGTCGGGCCCACTGTAGCCATAACTGTTGTTGCTGACCACGACAACTTTATCGCTCTGCGGTATGCTCATTTGTGCGGCGAGCAGCAGTACTAAGCCTATACTACTTAAAGTGAGCGGCAAACGCCAGCTCAACGTTGGTTTTTTGAATTTCCGGAGTACGAGCAATGCGAATGTTCCTGCTAAAAGGACACCAGCGAGCAAGCCCCAATGTTCAGGAGAGAGTATTGCTCTTAANTGAGAGCCAATCCAATGCAACAGCGCATCGTTTGGCGGTGGTAGTGCGTCTGTAAGTCGGGTATTGAGCCATTCTAGATTGTGAAGTGTCTCTTCATTACGAGGGTCGAACAATAGTGCGCGCTCGTACCACAGGCGTGCCTCTCCGAATTGACCCAAACGCGTGTAGCAGTTACCTATGTTGTAGTATAAGGCTGGGTCGGAAGTGCCTTTCTCGGCTAAAGATTCAAAAAGTGTACGCGCCGATTCAAATTTACCGTCGGCATACAAGCTGTTGGCGCTATCGCTTACCGAAGTTACAGTTGCTCCCATAGTGCGTTAAATTCGTTTAACCATTCTTCGTTTGAGCCGCTCATACTCGGTGCATAAAGGGCCAATTGTAACTTTTCAATCAGGGTATTTACCTCAGTCCCGAGTGGGGTCCCAAGGACTTCGTTTAACGCAAACAGACTAATGTTTTCTTTGGCAATCCCCTTGCGTACTAATTCCACTTCCAAGGCATTCAACATTTTACCAACGGCCTCTGGGTCGTTCGTTCTCCACGCTATATTGATAGCTTTTTTGACGGCTGCACGTGCAGCTTCAGGCGACTTTTTTCGTGTGTTAAAGGAGAGGAGTTGAAGCAGCCAACCCAATAGTACTAATCCTAAAACCGCCCAAACCCATCGCATAGGTTGCTCCCGATGCGTGATTTTTTCGTCCACCTCCTGTAAGTATCTTATGTCGTTATCAATACGACTTACCTCACGCTGTACTTTCGGCATCGTCCCGTTATCATCGACTGCGGCCTCTTTTAACGCATCTCCACTTACAGTGAGTGTCGTTTCCTCAAGCGTAATAGTTTCATAGTCCCCTTTATTGACGTCAAAATAGGTCCATTGCATTTGCGGAAGAATGAATTGGCCTTTGAACTGCGGTACCAATAAGTATTCAAATTCTTTATAACCGCGAACACCCCGCTCACTGTAGCGAATCTTTTCGTTGAATTTAGGATCGTATAAGTCGAAACCTTGCGGCGGTATTAAATCCGGAACGCTGATTGTGTTGAAGTTACCCGATCCTTCGATGCGTAGTTTTAGAGTAATAGATTCGTCGCCGTTTACGGAAGTACGGCTCAATTCTCGAACCAATTTCAATTCCCCCACGGCTCCTGAAAACCCTTCAGGTTTAGGTGCCGGGAGTGGTTTGATTTTAACCGCTGGAATTTTGGCAGTTGCCACTTCTTTTTCCCACCGCATCAAAGGCATGTTAAAAAAGTCTCGGCGGCCTGTGGGTTTTTGAACTGCGCCCGTGATCTTAAGTTCTTGGCCGCCCAATACCCCGGGTTTATTGGGGACGATTAATCGTTTATCAAAGTCTAATACCGTTGCAATTTTTGAGCCTANACGTTCCCTTCTAGACTGCTGTTCAAAGTCTAACTGTTGCTGAAGAACATTCTCAAAATTAGGTGTCTGGAGCATATTTAAATCCCTNACTTGCTCGAAGAGTGTGGCAGTGAATAATAAAACTATAGGCTCTCCAACGAAAACCTCTTTTTTNGAGCTTAGAATAGCTACCTCGAACCCAACAGTTTTGGCTTTAGATTTTGCACGTTTGCGCTTCACGCCTGCTTTGACCTTAATCGTTAGCGTATTGCTCTGGAACCGTTTGCCTTTTGATTCAAAATTTGCGGGACCTATGGTAAACGTTCCTTCTTCTTGTGCAACGAGTTGGTAGGTCAGTTCCCGAGAGAAACTCATGGAACCGTTAATGATCTGTGTCTGCTGTGAGCTGTAAGGTCCGCCCACTACAATAAAGTGCTCGAAATTCGGTGGANTGAGCTCGCCACCTCGTGCGTTACTGCTAAAGGTTACTCGGAAGGGTTCGTCCAGGCNGACGGATGTATGAGAACTCCGTGCGGTTAGCTGTACCTCCTGCGCAACGAGACCTGTCGCTAGCAGTATAAAGGCCCAAAGCCAATGGTATTTACCAATCTTTCTCTCCACTCTTTTTCTTTCCTTTCGCTTTTTTAGCGGTCATTTTTTCTGCGGTTTTCTCTTCAGCGCGCTGCACTGCTTCTAGTAATCCTTTGATTTGCTCGGGCGTCATCTTTGCCTTGGCATCACCTCCGTCTTTCGGTGTATTCTTATCGTCTTCACCCTCTTCATCCTGAGGTTCGCCTTCATCGTTTTGTTGCTCGTCTTGCTGCTGATCTCCCTGGTTGTTTTCTCCTTGGTTATCGTCTTGAGACTCCTCTTTTTTACTTTCGTCGTCCTTAGGATTTTCTTGNTGCTGCTCGTCTTGGTCGTTTTTAGGATCTTCTTTCTCCTCGTTCTGATCTTCCTGCTCCTGCTCTTGCTCCTGATTTTCTTCGTTTTGTTGTTGCCNCTTCAGTTGCTCTAAAGCGCGGTTCAGGTTATATACGGCATCTTTTTGCGATGGGTTCTTTCGGAGGCTTTCCGCATAGGCACCCACTGCTTCCTGATATTTCTCAGCGGCCATGAAGGCATTTCCAGCGTTGTATAATGCATTGCTTTGCGTTAATGGATCCTCAGTATTCTGGGCCGATTTTAATAGAACATTAGCAGCCTGTTCTGCTTCTCCTGCCGCCATTAAAGTACTGCCTAAATTGTACAATGGTTCAAAGGCATCGGGCTCTGCCGTGGCAGCTTCTGCAAAAGCTTGCGCTGCACCGCTTAAATCGCCTTTTTCGAAATTTTCATTCCCCTCTCGTATGCGCTTTCCATAGTCGTGTCTCGTCCAGCCTTCTGTAGCAGTCACCACGAGGCTATCCGCTTCTTGCGCATGTAACGTCGAATGCGAAGCCAACAAGAGTACTATTACCAATGTTCCGTTCATTCTTCTGCCTTTATGTGCTGGAAGTAAAAGGTACAAAGTCAAAAAGAAAAGTGCTGGGAAGAGGAACCACTGGAATTGGCTTTCATAATTTATTGCGATCTCTTCATTGATATCTGCTTTATCGCCACCTGAGACAAAGTCTTGAATAGCCTTCAATGCAGGATCGGTATTGTTGCCATCCACGACCGTTGCATCTAAAGTGCGCCCAATACTGTTGAGTTTTTCTAAATCACGCTTGGTAATAACTACCTCGCCGTTATTGTCTTTTTTATAGGTGGTACCGCGGGAAGTGCGGCGCATTGGGATGGGTCCACCGGAGGATGTGCCTAGGCCGACAAGCATCGTTTGAACGCGGAGTGCTGGGTCCGCACTTCCCGCGGCCAAATCTTCGTGGTCTTCCCCGTCGGTAAGTACGATAACGAAGCGCCCTGCAGGAGAAGCGGGATTGAAGTATTCAGTGGCATAGTCAAGCGCTGCAGCAAGATTAGTTCCTTGTGAAGGCACGGCATCTGGATTTGCNGCACGAAGCGCCATTTTTGCGGCGGCGTAATCTGTAGTTATGGGAAGGGCAGGGTAGGCGCTNCCGGCATAGGCGATGATACCGACGCGGTCGCCGCCTAACTGGTCCACAGTTCTAGAGATAAGGAGTTTTGCCTTTTCNAAACGNGAAGGNGTAAGGTCTTCTGCNAGCATAGAGCGGCTCACGTCAAGCGCGAAAACCACATCGGCTCCCTGTCTTTTTACTTGCCCCGTTTGTCCGCTCATTTGAAGGTTTGCTAAACTCAGGCATACAAAGGCGACAGCCAATGCTAATAGCGTGTAGCGGGTATATAAACGTGCAGTACTCAGCGAGGCTACGGTACGCTCGGAGCGATCATTGATGCCTAAAATTCGCCAAGCTTTTTGACGCCATCGTTGGAATAAAATAGCCGAAATCACTATCGCCAGAAGCAAGAGTGGTGCCGCGTAAAGCCATTCAATATGTTGCCATTTAAAATCCATTAGAAGGCGGTTTTTAAGAGGACAAAGTTCAGCAGTAGCTCAAGACCGATGCAGGCTAGTGCGAGATAAAGGAAGATGGAAAAATGTTCTGTATAGCGGTAAAATTCAAAGCCTTCGATTTCGCTTTTTTCCAATTGGTCAATGCTGTCGTAAATCTGTACTAAACTTTCATTATCCGTGGCTCGGAAATACTGCCCTCCGGTGATGCTAGCGATACGTCGGAGTAATTCCTCATCAATGGTTACAGGTCTGGGTTGGTAAATTAAATTTCCACTTGGATCCTTCATTACAGGGGTAGAGGCCATTCCATTCGTACCAAGTCCTATAGTGTACACTTTGACATCTAAACTTGCAGCTAATTCAGCGGCCTGCACGGGATCCACCATACCGCCATTATTTTCACCGTCGGTGAGTAAAATAATGACCTTACTCTTCGCCGTGCTTTCAACCAATCGATTTACAGCGGTACTCAATCCCATCCCGATGGCCGTACCGCCTTCGAGCATTTCGTGATGAAGCGCACTTATTTGCTGGCTAAGTAAGCTTTGGTCGGTGGTCAGTGGCACTGGACTGTATGCTTCGCCAGCGTAAATCACTAGACCTAGGCGGTCCATGGCGCGTTGAGCTACGAAATCAGTTGCTACTTCTTTGAGGGCTTCTAGTCGATTGGGCTTGAGGTCGCGCGCCAACATGGACGCACTGATATCAAGCGCCATCATAAGGTCAATTCCTAAATTTTGGCTCGGCTGTTGGAACATTTGACTGCTCTGCGGACGTGCCAATGCCGTAAATACAAAAGCTAGTGCCAACCAGCTGAGTCCACCGCTGGCTGCACGAACGCTTCCTAAGGAGCTGCTCGGTAACTGCTGGTTTGAGCTGAAGGTGTAGGCATTAAAACGACGTTTACGGCGCAGGTACAACCCAGCCCAACCCAGAGGAAGGACTAATAAGCCAAAGAGCCAAAGCGGCTGTGCAAAATCCCAATTAAACATCTTGCTCTGGTTTAAAATCCGTTATGAGTGCGGTTGCCTTATCTAAACAATCGCGGTGCACCGCCACGTCCCAGCTTCCCTTCGCGAATTTCACATGGTCCGCTCGTGTGAGGATGAATTGGTAAGATTCGATTTGCGCTGCTGTCCATTTCTGGTATAGCATTCGCACACTTTCAGACGTCGTTTGCTCCGCTAAAGGCAGTCCAGTGCGGTGGGTTAAAAACGCACGCACCACATCGCCTAGAGCGATATAAAACCCTTTCATATCACGTTCCCACAGGGCATCGGCACGAAGGGTGGCAATGGCGTCCATGGCTTCTTTGTAGTGATCACGCTCTGGCTCGGGTACTTGTACAGGAGGGGCTTGTGGCTTTTTCGCATAGCGCCAAACCAGGTAAGCGATCAATATCAGTGCGACCCCTAAAGCGATCCAATACCAATAAGCTTCAAGCCACCAAACAAAATTAAATGGCACTTCTGCAAGTGGACGGGCCGCTGCGTTATCTACGCCTTCTTCTGCGGGCAAGAATCTGGATTGAACGGTATCAGAAACGACCGTATAGATGNCTTTTGAGCTTACGGCGTAATGCGTGGGCAATACCAAAGCACCTGTATCTAGCACTAAATAGNTAAACGTCGCGCTGCGTGTGAGCGCTGTGGAGTCGGTAGTGGCGGAAACCAGNAATAATGCGCTGGTACTGTCAGCAGGCAAGAGTTCTAAATCAGCATCGGCAGACCAAACCACTTCNTGCGTGATAATGCCGCCCACGATTTGCGCATTCGTATCGATATGAGCCTTGAACACGGTCGTATCGACTATCGCATTTTCTTGCCCAATGGCAACGCCCATCCAAAGGATACCNAGAAGNACAGTTAGCCGTTTTTTCATCGCGCTTTATTCTTTAGAAATTGGAGCAATGGAGGAACGAAATCTTGACGATCATCCAGCGAGATATAACCGGCGCCGGCACTGCGTGTGAAGTTCTTTAGGAATTGGCTGTAGTTCTTGTGCCTTTGGGCAAGTGCTTCGCGGAATTTGCGTCCGCCCGAACGTACCCATTGCACTGCTCCGGTTTCGGAATCNGCCAGTGGAACTAATCCAATTTTTGGCAGCNCCACCTCTTTGGCGTTGAAGGTNTTTATGGCGCACAAATCAAAGCGCTTGGCGGCAATTTTAAAATTGCGGTCGGGAGCGCTGTCCAGGTAATCGCTCAAAACAAAAACGATACTGTGTCTTTTTTGAACTTTCAATAGGTGTGCTAATGCACCTTCTACATCCGTTCCTTGGGTGGTGGCATCAGTTTCCAGAATGCTTTTAATAATGCGCATGACGTGGAGCTTTCCTTTCTTCGGCGGGATGACTTTCTCTACTTTTCCACTGAATAAGATGAGTCCAATTTTATCGTTGTTGCCCATCGCACTAAAGGCCAAAGTTGCAGCGATTTCAGTAATCATGTCGCGTTTGGAGCGTTCGTCCGTACCGAAATTGGTTGAGCCACTGATGTCAATCACCAAGAAGAGGGTCAATTCGCGTTCCTCTTCAAAGACTTTGATGTACGGACTGCGTTTGCGAGCGGTAACGTTCCAATCAATACTTCGCACATCATCACCGCTCTGGTAGGGACGCACCTCCGCAAAGCTCATACCACGTCCTTTAAATGAACTTTGGTATTCGCCTGAAAAGAGTTGGTCGCTCAATCGGCGTGTCTTTATTTCAATGCGCCGAACTTTTTGCAAGAGTGCTACAGCATCCACCGAATTAAGGAACCATTAAGGTGTTTAAGATTTCAGTCACGATGTTTTCAGTGCTCAGCTCTTCTGCTTCCGCCTCGTAGGTAAGGCCAATTCTATGACGCAAAACAGCTGGAGCCACTGCGCGAACATCATCTGGCGTTACAAAACCTCTATGACGCAAGAAGGCATGACATTTTGCAGCTTTTGCTAGTGCAATAGAGCCGCGCGGTGAAGCGCCAAAGCTGATTTTATTGCGCAAGGTCCCTAACTGGTAATTCTGCGGTTCGCGCGTAGCGAAGACAATGTCGAGAATGTAGTTTTCGATTTTTTCGTCCATATAGATCCGCTCAATAAAGCCGCGTGCACGGACGATCTGTTCTAAACTTACCACTGCGTTCAGCTCTTCGAGTGCACCGCTCATTTGCTTGCGCATGATGTTCAGCTCATCACTTTTCGTAGGGTAGCCCAGCGTTACTTTTAAAAGGAATCGGTCCATTTGCGCTTCCGGCAGTGGATACGTGCCTTCTTGCTCCACAGGATTCTGTGTAGCCATTACGAGAAAAGGCTTCGGCAGCGGGTAACTTTCTTCACCTATAGTGACCTGGCGCTCTTGCATGGCTTCAAGCAGGGCGCTCTGCACTTTCGCAGGCGCACGATTGATCTCATCCGCTAACACAAAATTGCTGAAAATAGGCCCTTGCTTTGTTTCGAACGCATGGTCCTTCATGTTGTAGATCTGTGTGCCGATCACATCCGACGGGAGCAAATCTGGAGTAAACTGTACCCTTGAAAAACTTCCGCCTAAGGTCTTGCTCAAACTGTTTATGGCAAGAGTCTTGGCAAGCCCTGGAACCCCCTCTAAGAGGATGTGTCCGTTCGCAAGAAGACCGATCAGCAGTCCTTCTACCATGCCGTTCTGCCCTACAATAACTTTTCGTAATTCGCTCTGAATGAGATCGATAAACGCGCTCTCATTTTTAATTTCTTCGTTTAATGCGACTATATCTGGTGCACCTTCCATAGGTTGTGTTTTTTAATGCTGTTCAAAAGAATAAAAAGCTGCGAAATTCAGCCGTTAAAAGAGGGTTAAAATAGACTAGAATTGGGCTATTCCTTCAATTTTGTGATTGTCCCATCCACTATTCCGTAGTACGTCCCTGGTACTTTTAGGGGATGCTGGCCAGTAAATGTGCCAAACGCGGGTAAAACGCAGAGCCACGGGTTCGAATAAAAGGCCTTGATTCTAGCACGCGAACGTCCTTTTCCGCGCAAAGCAACGCCAGGATGTAAATGTCCGCATACAAGAAAAACATCTTTAGCGAGGGTGGGGAACCTTTGCTGAGCGGCCGCCACAGTGAACGGCGTATCAGTGTCAAAATCTGCACCCGGCGGCTCGTGCAAACAAACAACCGGCCCCACTTGCCATTGATCCACCACGGTAAGCTGCTTCCATTCGGGTAGGTCAAAATCGTGATTGCCTTTGACTAAGATAAAGGTATGCTCTGGGTGTGCATTTAATAAAAGTTGCAGCGATTGAGTTTCTTTGTTTTGAAGACCATGAAAAACATCGCCTAAGAAGATGACTGTAGCGGCTGGATGTGCGGCAAAGGCTTGGGCCAATTGGTCTATATTCTTCTCGTGCAGACCTTGCGGCGCAGGAATACCAGCTTTCCTGAAAACCCCCGATTTCCCTAAATGAACATCAGCAATCAGTAGGGAATTGTATTCCGGCATATAGGCAGAGCCATCGCCATTTAAGCGCAGCAATGTATCACCGAAGCGTACCTCAGTTCTTTGCATTATTATTTGAAAACGCTGCGTTGAAAAACAAAAAGTAGACCCACTCCTGTAGAAATGGAGACATCTGCTATGTTGAAGATGGGACGGAAGAAAGTAAAAAATTGGCCGCCCCAGATAGGGAACCATTCCGGCAACTCACCCGCGTATATCGGGAAGTAGAGCATATCTACTACGCGTCCTTGGAGCATTGGAGCATAACCGCCAGCTTCGGGTAGAAAGGTCGCTACCTTGCCTAAAGATTCGGAGAAAATTAAACCGTAGTACAAGGAGTCTAAGACATTGCCTATTGCGCCGGCAAGAATGAGACTAATGCCCCAAATTGCAACACTGGTCGCTCCGGACTTCATGGTATTGCGCAACCACCATATGATACCGCCAATAGCGGCTATTCGAAAAATAGTAAGCGCCAGTTTACCGGTTACACCGCCCCATTCAAGCCCGAAGGCCATCCCTGGATTTTCAGTAAAATGAATGTAAAACCAGGAGGTGATTTCGTGGCTTTGACCTAAATACATTGTGGCTTTGACCCACAGCTTGGTGGCTTGATCGACAAAGAGTACGCCTAAAACTATAAGTAGTGCTTTTCTCAACGCTGGTTTAGTTTCGCTTCCATGCTTAGAGTAGCATGCGGAACCAATTTTAATCGTTCTGCATCAATCAATTTACCAGTTACACGACAAATACCGTAGGTTTTGTTTTCGATACGAATCAATGCGTTTTTAAGGTCGCGAATAAACTTTTCTTGACGAGTGGCCAGTTGCGAATTACGCTCTTTGCTCATCACTGAAGAACCTTCCTCAAAGGATTTGAACTGCGGTGAAGTATCGTCTGTACCATTATTCTTGTCGTTCGCAAACTGCTCACGCAACAGGTCTAAATCCTGCTCAGCTTTTTCTATTTTCTTCTGAATGATTTCTTTGAACTCCGTAAGTTCAACATCACTGTATTTACTTTTATTCTCTTCAGCCATAGTTTCTTATGTTTAAAGGGTTAGGCTTATTAGGTCTAGGAAAGGCTCGAAAATAAACTATTTCTTGAAAATAGAAACATTAATTTTTTCACCCTCGATTTCAACAGTTTCACCCGCATTGTTTCCGAATGTGATGGCGTCTGCAAGTACCTCGTCTTTAATGTACGCTATAAAGGGTGTAATGCCTAATTCTAACGAATCGGACCCTTCTATTTGAACATCAATTCTATCGACTACATCTAAACCGCTGGATTTTCTTAAGTTTTGTAGGCGATTGACCATTTCACGCGCTAAGCCTTCATTGCGTAGAGCATCAGTTAACGTTGCGTCAAGGGCAACAGTCAAACCGTCACTAGTAGCTACGAGCATTCCAGGAATATCTTCTGTGACCACTTCTGCATCAATCAAATCAACGCGCACCGTTTGGCCTTGATCTTCGAATTCCACAAAACCCCGGTTC
>NYXD01000102.1 GCA_002685435.1 Cryomorphaceae bacterium
AGCACATCATAAGCTTCTGCCGCTTCTTTGAATTTATCTTCTGCTTCTTTATTGTCAGGATTGCGATCTGGATGGTACTTCAAAGCCACTTTACGGTAGGCTTTTTTGATTTCGTCTTGACTTGAACCTTTTGAGGTGCCTAGTATATCGTAATAATCTCTTTTCGCCATTTTATGCTTCTTTACCTACGACTACTTTTGCGTAGCGCAATACTTGCTCACCAATTTTATAGCCTTTCTCTACCTCGTCAATTACCTTTCCAGCAAGTTCAGGACTTGACGCCGGGATTTGTGTAATGGCTTCCATTTCTTCAACATCGAATGCTCTACCTATAGTGCTCTCCATTGCGATCAGGCCTTTGTTTTTGAGCGTCTCACCCAATTTATGTTGGATTAACTTTAGTCCTTCCAAAACGGCTTCGTTCTCGGGAGACGACTCCGTGTTTTTTAAGGCCCTGTCAAAATCGTCCAAAACTGGCAACAATGCAGCTAAAGTGTCTTTATTGGCACTGTCCATCATTTGAAGGCGCTCTTTCGCTGTACGCTTTCTGAAATTCTCGAATTCAGCATATAGACGTAGATTTTGATCTTTTAGATCTTGAACTTCGTCTTTTAGTTTTTCAACAGGGTCAGCTTCAACCGTTTGTTTTTCAGTTGTTTCCGCGTCAATTTCTTGCGTTTCTTCGCTCTTCTGCTCTGGGCTTTCTTGATTCAGCTCTTCTTCTTTATGTTGTTCTTTTTCAGACATCTTTGGGGTGGTTTTTTACTCTTACTTCCTAATTAAGCAAAATGTTAGCCAATTTATCTTTCGCTGACAACGTGTCAGCGAAAGGAGCACGAGGGCAAAATTTCGGGCACAAAAAAGGCGCGGCGAAACGCCGCGCCCAAACGACTCTTAGGCCATTATTTTTTAAGCTTAGCTAACGTATTTTCTAACGCTTGGCCGCGTAANTTTCTTTTAATTACAATACCGTCACCGTCGATCAGGTATGTGGCTGNAATACTATTNACACCATAAAGACCAGCCGCTNCATTTCTCCAACCTTGAAGATCACTAACGTGGTTTTCCCATACCAGACCGTCTTTTTTAATACCGTTTATCCAAGCAGCTTTGTTCTGGTCTAGACTTACGGAGAACACAGTAAATCCATTTCCGTTTTTAAACGCCGCGTCATTATAAGCTTTGAATGTACGGACCACGTTAGGGTTTTCCATTCGGCATGGACGGCACCAAGAAGCCCAGAAATCTAGTAACACGACTTGACCTTTAAGTTCACTGAGTTTGCGGATGTTGCCTTGAGGGTCTCGCATGGCTATATCTGGGGCTTTATCACCAATCCCAACCGCTGCCATTTGATTGGCGGCTAATTCCACTGGGCGCGCAACTTCATAGTTAGCTTGCGAAGCTGTTATTATTAGTCCTAATGCTACGAGGACAGCCCCAGAGAATAAAAATTTCATGNCTTTCATAGAGAGAAACGTTTACAGTCGAACAATATCAGCACCTAAAGCCTGCAGACGGCCGTCAATATTCTGGTAGCCGCGATCGATTTGATTAATATTATGAATGGTAGATGTACCCTCTGCACTCAAGGCAGCAATAAGCAGACTGACCCCAGCGCGAATATCAGGCGAAGTCATTGTGGTTGCACGGAGAGGAGACTGTTTATCGAGCCCTATAACTGTTGCTCTGTGTGGGTCACAAAGAATGATTTGAGCACCCATGTCAATCAGCTTATCTGTAAAGAACAGTCGACTTTCAAACATTTTTTGATGAATCAAAACGGAGCCTCGCGCCTGAGAAGCAGTAACTAGAATAATACTCAGTAGATCGGGCGTGAATCCTGGCCATGGCGCATCTGCAATCGTCATAATAGATCCGTCAATAAAACTCTCTATCTCATAGTGGTCGTGCGCTGGTATGAATAAATCATCGCCGCGTAATTCCGTGTGAATCCCTAATCTTCTGAAAACTGTCGGGATAATCCCTAAATCCGGATAACTTACATCTTTGATTGTTATCTCAGATCCAGTCATTGCCGCCATACCAATCCAGGATCCTATTTCAATCATATCCGGTAAAATTCGATGGGTGGTACCGCCCAACTCTAAAACACCTTCAATGTGAAGCATATTCGAGCCGATACCATCGATTTTAGCACCCATGCGAACAAGCATTTTACAGAGTTGCTGTAAATANGGCTCACATGCTGCATTGTAAATAGTAGTCTTACCCTTTGCCATCACCGCGGCCATCACTACGTTGGCTGTTCCAGTGACCGATGCTTCATCAAGAAGCATGTAAGTTCCTTTCAGTTGAGATGCGTCGACTCTGTAGAACGTGTCTTTAGCGTCGTATTCAAATTTAGCTCCCAATTTCTCAAAGCCCAGAAAGTGCGTATCAAGTCTTCGGCGGCCAATTTTATCGCCACCCGGCTTCGGTATGAAGGCTTTTCCGAAACGTGCTAAAAGTGGTCCTACGATCATTATGGAACCACGTAAACTCGCGCCTTTTTGCTTAAATGTCTCTGAGGTCAGGTAGTCCAGATTGATGTTTTCTGCTTTGAATGTAAAGTCGCCTGGCCCATTCTTTTTGACTGATACCCCCAAATCACCCAAAAGATCGATGAGTTTATTGACATCTACAATATCGGGGATGTTACTGATTCTCACCTCTTCAGGAGTGAGAAGTACAGCGCAAAGAATTTGTAACGTTTCGTTTTTAGCTCCTTGCGGAGTAATGGCACCTTGTAATTTCTTGCCACCCGTAATTTTAAATGTCCCCATGTAGTTTTAGAATCTTCTTTTCTTCTTCTTGTTATTGTTGTTTCCTTTTTTGCGCACTACTGTTGTTTTGCGTTCAGAAGGAGAGATATTGAATGATTTAGCATGTGGCAGATCAATACCTTCTGTTTTTAGTTGCCCTTCAGAAAGTTCACTGAGATCTGCTAAAATCGTCGTGTCAGCGACAGTGTCCTTGTTGAATTTCAGGTAATTGCGTTTCATCGCATAGGCGATGCCGTAGGTCAATGCCTCTTTTTCTTCACCATCCTCCATTTTAATGGCGTGCTTAACCATAGTCTTTACAACACCACCATAATGACGGAATTTACGCGATTTCTGAGGGTACGGAACTTCATCAGGAAGACCTACGAAATTTTCAGCCGTTGGAATGTCGTAAGGACTTTCCACGTCCAATTGAAAATCCGACATTATGAACAGGTGATCCCACAATTTATGTGTGTAATCTGGTGCATCCCGAATTGCAGGATTGAGGTTTCCTATAACATCGATAATGCTCTGTGCTACTTTGTTTCGGTGCTCTCTGTCTTCTATTGTTAGGCAATAGTCCACCATACGTTGCACGTTGCGCCCGTATTCAGGAATCTTTAATGTTGTACGATCTGTATTATATTCCATGCTTTCAAATAAGTAAATTCTTTTGTTATACCGCCCGGACCTTTGCAAATTTTAGCAACAATCTTTTTTCACCCGCATTATCAAACGTGATGATGGCTTTTGCGTCGGCTCCCGCACCTTCAAGATTCTTAACTGTGCCTAGTCCAAACCTGCCGTGTACCACACGCATGCCAACCTTGAGTTCTTCCGGCTTGAGGTNATCTCCACTTGCCTCAAAACTACCTCCTGAAGCGCTTACCTTTTTAAGCGGTTTTCCACGCAGTGTNGGTTGCGCCGGTGCTGTCCCGCTGCCTGGTCCTAGCGCGCTTCTACCGGTTTTTCCTTCTGGTTTCTTGGAGCCCCAATTTTTATTGCTCCCCTTGTAGACCGTTTGTCCTTTTTGATTCCCTCCAAAACTTCCTCCAAAGGCACTGTCCAGCGCAGGTGAGCTAAAGCTAGTGGGCGCAAACTCCGGAATATGGATGTCTAAATATTGCTCATCAATTTCGTCTATAAATCGTGAAGGTTCGCAATCGATTAATTTCCCCCAACGGTATCTGGTATGCGCATATGTAATGTGAGCACGTTTCTCAGCTCTGGTCAAAGCTACATAGAATAAACGGCGCTCCTCTTCTAATTCACTCCTACTTCCCATACTCATCATGCTTGGGAATAAGTTTTCTTCTAATCCGACCATGTAAACATAAGGGAACTCNAATCCTTTGGCTAAATGTATGGTCATCATACTTACCTTCGGCTGTCCATCGTCTACCTCATTATCGCGATCGGTTAATAGCGCTACATCAGATAAAAAGTTTGAAAGTGAGGGATCCCCTTCAGCCAATTCCTTTTGCTGTTCACTGAAATCTTTAATTCCATTAAGTAATTCCTGGACGTTTTCGTAGCGCGTCACTCCCTCCGGTGTCTTGTCTTCGCCTAAGACTTTAATCAGGCCTACACTCTTCGCAACGTGTGCTACTGTATCGAAGGCGTCATTGGCTTTTGCGAAAATTGCAAAGCTGTTGATTAGTGTTGTGAAATCCACAATTTTCCTTACAGCAGCTGTTCCGATACCGCTACTAATGGTGCTTAACTTCTCACAAGTTTCCCAAAGTGACCATTGCTGCTGTTCGGCGGCGACGGCAAGCTTCGCTAAAGTAGTAGCGCCAATTCCACGAGTCGGATAATTGATGACACGCCTGAAGGCTTCCTCGTCTTTTGGATTAATTACAAGACGCAAATAGGACAGAACATCCTTTATTTCTTTACGCTGGTAAAAGCTCAATCCTCCGTAGATTTTATAGGGTATGTTCTTTTTTCTCAGTGCATCTTCAAAACTCCTACTCTGTGCATTCGTCCTGTATAAAATGCAGAAATCATCGTGCATCGCGCCGTCATTCATGGCCGTTTGCCAGATGTTGGTTGCTACATAATTACCTTCATCTGAGTCTGAAATACTTTTGTGAACCACAATTTTATCACCGCTGCCATTTTGCGTCCAGACCTTTTTTTCGATCTGCTCCTTGTTTTTAGCTATGATACTGTTTGCGGCTTGTACAATAGTGTTGGTTGAGCGGTAGTTTTGCTCTAGTTTAAACAACTGCGTATTGGGGTAATCCTTTTGAAAATTTAAGATGTTCCGAATGTTGGCNCCGCGAAAGGCGTAGATGGATTGTGCGTCATCACCAACGATACAAATGTTTTCATATTTCGCTGCTAATGCCTTAACGATCAGGTATTGGCTGTGATTNGTATCCTGATACTCGTCCACCAATATGTATTTGAACCTGTTTTGATACTTCGCTAAAACCTCTGGGAATTTGTACAGCAGCTCGTTGGTTTTAAGTAGAAGATCATCAAAGTCCATAGCCCCTGCTCTAAAACATCGCTCTGTGTAGGCCTGATAAATCTCACCGAACATAGGCATCTTAGCTGCGCTATCTTGGGCTTGTAATTCACCGTTTTGAAAGTAAGCCTTCGGGGTTAATAGGTTATTCTTGAGGGATGAAATTCTTGAAGAAACGCTCTTCGCTTTATAAATGTCTTTATCGAGTTGTTTTTCCTTAATGATGGTACTGATCAATTTTTTGCTATCGTCGGCATCGTAAATCGTAAAATTGGTTGGGTAGCCTAGGCGTTCAGCTTCAATTCTCAATATTTTCGCAAAAACACTGTGGAATGTACCCATCCATAAATTCTTCGATTCANTGTCGCCTACAATCTTGCCAATGCGCTCTTTCATCTCACGTGCCGCCTTATTTGTGAAAGTCAATGAAAGAATGTTGAAAGCATCAACCCCTTTGTCCAATAAATACGCGATTCGATAGGTAAGCACTCTAGTTTTGCCCGAACCAGCACCGGCTATTACCATGACTGGGCCGTCAATTTTTTCTACAGCAACTCGCTGTGCGTCATTTAGTTCTTTGAGAAAATGTGCCAATTAGGGGAAACTTTACCGTTCGACAAGATGCACAAAGTTACACCTTATTAACGCCTTTACAACCTTTAAAATCGGACCATTTTAAACCGAGCTGCAGCCCTTTATTCGTCAATAATCACAAATAATTCAGAATGAGCCAATTATTTTATTCACACCCGGTTTGGATGTGGAAATATTTACCCTACATTTGCAGTCCCCAAAAAATGGGGTAACTGATTATTGGAATAAACTAGAAATCAAAAGGTACGTATGCCAACGATTCAACAGCTTGTAAGAAAAGGTCGCAAACAGATCAAACAAAAGAGTAAATCTGCTGCGCTGGATTCCTGCCCACAACGCAGGGGTGTATGTACTCGTGTCTACACAACGACGCCGAAAAAACCAAATTCGGCAATGCGTAAAGTGGCCAGGGTACGTCTTAGTAATGGAAACGAAGTGAACGCCTACATCGGCGGTGAAGGTCACAACCTACAAGAACACAGTATTGTACTGGTTCGCGGTGGTCGTGTAAAAGATCTCCCGGGTGTGCGTTACCACATTGTACGTGGTGCACTTGATACAGCGGGTGTAAGCGGAAGAACGCAGCGTCGTTCTAAGTATGGTGCGAAGAGACCGAAGAAATAAACTACTGTAGACCTTAAGAACTCATGAGAAAAGCAAGAGCTAAAAAACGTCCGTTACTTCCGGATCCAAAGTTTAACGATACGCTCGTAACACGTTTTGTCAACAACTTGATGTTAGACGGAAAGAAGTCTATCGCTTTCAACATCTTTTATGATGCAATTGATATTGTTTCAGAAAAGACTGAAGGAAATGGTTTAGAAACATGGAAAGAAGCGCTTAACAACGTAATGCCGCACGTAGAAGTGCGCAGTCGTCGCGTTGGTGGAGCCAACTTCCAGATACCTATGCAGGTTCGCCCAGATCGTAAAGTCACTTTAGGAATGAAGTGGATGATCCTCGCAACGCGGAAGCGGAACGAGCGTTCAATGGCGCAGAAATTGGCCGCAGAAATTGATTAACTTTCTTGATAGATACTAACCAATGTTTTCAACTTACTTGGAATTCCGATAAATCAACTGTTATTTCATCAAGATCGGCAAGAAACACGACGAATTTGATC
>NYXD01000103.1 GCA_002685435.1 Cryomorphaceae bacterium
AGGCGTAATGTCTGCTTGGTAGCGCGGAAGAAGCTGGTATCCGTCAAAGTCACCTGCATTAAATGTGAATTGGCCACCAATACCGACTACGTCGAATACACCCGTTGGTGCAGCCGTACCATAGATATCAGTATCCGCATCAATACGCATTACTATCGTATCAGTTCCGTTTGTAATATCAACAGAGTAGCCTGAACCACCTGACCATTGCGAAGGGTCAACGATAGTTGCATTTTCAAACTTGATCAATTCACTTTCAGTGTTCTCTCCTAAAGCCGTCACGACAGTAGGTGTTGTTGGCAATGCATTGTTCGAGCTGATCAAGACTACGCTATCCAACACCATTTGCAACATACCGTTGTATTGACCTATTGAGCCAATAATTCGTACTGAATCACCTTCCGCTACTGTGTAGTTTGCAAGCGAGCCGTACGTTCCGATACCATCTACACCATCATGTAAAGTAAATGATACAGCAGTTGCAGAACCCTGCATGTCTACACCTAGAACGATCCCTTCAAGTTTACATAAAACGTTCAGCGAATCCGGCATACCCATAGCATCGACATAAGTCACATCACTGATCTGGTACATTGGGATTGTAGGGTATTCGTAAATGTCTGTCAATTGGCGAGGGAATATCTGGTAACCTTCATCATAAGGAGATGAGAAATCATATTGTGAACCGATTCCAGTTACATCAAACGCACCGGAAGGCGCATTTGAACCATCTATATCCGTGTCACTATCAACGCGCATGGTCATAGTATCCGTTCCATTTGTGATATCCACATTAGCTGACGAGCCAGCGGCTGGCCATTGTGTCGCATCAGCAAGGGTAAATCCAACTAATTGAATCAACTCGCTTTCTGTTGTTTCGTCTAATGTAGTTTCTACGGATGCTGCAGGTAAAGCATTACCACTATTCAATACATAAATTGAATCTGGTTTCAATTCAGTTAAACCACGGAATTGCTCAACTTCTCCATGAATGTATAAGCTATCACCCATCATTGGAGCTGTGTAACCACTTTGATCCGCAAAGTTGTAAATGTTTATACCGTCGGTTGCATCTTCCCCATAGAACGAGTAACCTGCATTTCCGTCAAAATCAATAGAAGTAACAATTACTTTAATCCACTTCATGGCACCTAAAGAATCGGCTACGCCGTTAGCATCATTACTATTAAAAGTATTGATTGCAACAACGGAATCGAAAGTTGGCGCTGGTGCAACAAAAATACAGTTGCTTGTGTGCGCGCCCATGTACGTCCAAGTGTTCTGTGCATAGACATCCCATTCTGTAGCACCTGTTGTCCAATCCGTTGAACCAGCATCAATAGTGCCTTTACGAACTAGAGTGTGATTTGCTGTAGAACCTGTGCCAACTGTCCATGAAGAACCCGGATCAACACCAGGAACACCAATAACATCGACAGTATCAGTACCGCTAACAAGGATCATTGCGTCATCACCATTGAAGTGAGCAATTGAAGGGTAGGCCAATACCGTATCGGCAGCAGCCTGGATCGTTGCATCTGCTTGGTTAGTAGAAATCATATAAACATCACCTGAAGCTAACATTGCGTTCGTCGTGAATGTATTCGTGTACGAACCACCATTTCCACTCTGATATACAGTATAAGTACTTAAGGAAACAGCATTAGCTGTTGGGTTGTAAATTTCTATGTACTTATGATTTGAAGAACCCTCAGAGTATTCACTGAAGAACAATTCATTACATCCAGTCGATGTTGTAGCACAAGAAGTACACTCTTCCCAACAGAAAACAGGAAGCGTCGTATCAGATGCACCTATAGAAATATAACGATTAGTGAAGGAACCAGTTGTTAGAGTACAAGCACTGTCTAAAGTTGCATCTAATGATTCTTGGCCGACCCAGTTATCATAGGTAAACTTAAACTCGTAATTACCAGATGCAAGACTAATGTCTGCTTCGTAAACACCATCACCATCGGGGTCTGTTAACTGGTTGGCGTTACCACTCCAGCTGTTCAGCGTTCCACTCACATACACGTTAGTAAATGAAGCAGAAACATTGCTCATATCCACACGGAAAGTCACATCAGGGTTTGTTGAAGTTACAGTACACGAAGTATCTGCAGAACAGTTTCCATAACAGAACATCAAAGTAGTATCCTGCGTGAAGGTTGGAAGAATACGGTCGTTATAATTAGAGGGATCCGCACAAGCCAAACCTGCAAGGTTTTCTTTAGCTCCCCAATCTCCGCTCCAAGTCGGTGAATTAAGGAAGATGAAATTCCCACCATTTGAACCATTTAAGGTATCAGTACCTACGTAAATACCGTCACCGTCTGGATCTAAAAGTTGTACAGCATTAGCACCGCCGATAACGCCACCTCCTAAATAAAGGCCGTTCGTACCTACAGTGATATTAGCTGTATTGACCATAAATGTTACAACGAAGTCTGTTGGTCCTGCACAAGCAGCACAATCTTCCCAGCAAACAACTGGCAAAGTTGTATCTGCATTACCGAAGGTTGCGTATCTATTCGTAAATGAGCCGGTTGTTAAAGTACAAGCACTATCTAATGTTGCATCCAAAGATTCTTGACCGGTCCAGTTGTCATAAGTGAACTTGTACTCATACGAACCTGGTAATAATGAAAGTGTTCCTTCATAAACACCATCACCGTCTGCATCTGTAAGTTGGTTAGAGTTTCCACTCCAGTTATTTAACGTTCCACTTACGTACACATTGGTATAAGAGGCCGTTACATAGCTCATGTCTACCTGGAACGTTACATTCTTAGGAGTCACAATACAATTGCTTGAGTGTGCACCAGCGTAGGTCCAAGTGTTTTGTGCATATACGTCCCATTCAGTCGCTCCTGTAGTCCAGTCGGTTGAACCCATATCAACAGTAGTCTTACGGACTAGAGTTCTGTCTTTTGTTGAGCCAGAACCTACAGCCCAAGAAGAACCTGGATCAACACCGGGAGTTCCAAGAACGTCAATAGTATCTGTTCCGTTGACGAGAATTAACGCATCATCGCCATTGAAGTGCGCAACAGACGGGTAACCCATTGCTGTATCAGCCATCGCCTGCGTAGCACTGTCTAATTGATTTGTAGAAATCATGTAAACATCTCCAGAGGCTATGCTTGCATTTGTTGTAAATGTATTCGTGTAAGATCCACCATTACCGCTTAAGTACACAGTATAATCACTGAGTGAGATTGCTGCACTTGTCGGATTGTAGATTTCAAAGTATTTGTTGTTCGACGAACCCTCAGAATACTCCGAGAAAAACAAGTCTCCACAAGAGCTTGGTGTATACGTTGTTGTACAAAGTGTATCCGTCGCACACGTTCCAAAACAGAACATTAATGTGGTATCTTGAGTAAAACTCGGAAGGATACGGTCATTGTAGTTGCTCACATCAGCACAAGCTAAACCTGTAAGATTTTCTTTAGTCCCCCAGTCGCCGCTCCATGATGGAGAATTTAGGAAGATGAAATTACCGCCACCGGCACCACTTAAGGTATCCGTTCCTTCATATACGCCGTTACCATCGGCGTCGGTTAATTGAATAGCGTTTGCTCCGCCGATGACACCACCTCCTAAATAGAGTCCGTTAGAACCTACGGTGATGTTTGCTGTGTTCACTTTAAAAGTGACTACATAGTTAGTCTGTGCAAATCCAAAATAGGAGAGACAGACTAAGACTATGGATAGATACTTTTTCATAGTTTGTTCAATGATTATTGATGTGTAAAATAGAATTCGAAATATACGAATATTCTGAGCATTATTTAAGCGCTAGTGATTAGTCAAAATCGAGGGTCAGTTTAAATCTTTGTACCGTACCATTTTTAGAATCAGCTACGTATAAAATTTTGTCGTAATAACCAACGGCACTGACGTTACCGAATCCCCCCAATGTAGCTAGTGCGTTAAATTCAGCTGCTGAAGCAGGCGGTGGCGGCACACCTTCTAATCCAGAAGAAGTGAATTGATATACGCTGTCCACTCCAGCATCAGCGACGAATAAAAATCTAGAGCCATCGCCTGCTAAACAGATATCCACAGGGTCTTGGAAGCGTTTTGGCGTTTGTAAATAACGCTTCGCTGCTGGATCGAGCGTACTGTAAAAAATAGGCTGGTAGAGCGCACCGAAAGGTCCTTCAGTGAATTGGATATGTTGAACTTGGATCTCTTGGTTTTCATTCTGATTAAGTACCCAAAAGTCTGGACTGTTGTTGGCTGTAAGTTGCGGCGCTTGAGTAAACCCTTGTAATGATAATGGGTTTTTAAAGTAGTCATTGTAAGTAGCGCCTGTTGCGGTAATAGGTAAAGCACTAATCCACTGGTGATCTTTGGTAAATTTCAGCACGGCATTATCGGGGCCGAAGCCAGCATTATTGGCGCTGATCCCCGTTCTGCTTAAGTAATAGCTATTATTTTCGGATTGAATGTTGGAGCCAATGATTGCAACATCCGTAAACTTCACCTTTGCATCCGACGATGAGAAACTGTTTTTAAAGTAGAAAGGGTGCACAATAACGGCTTCTGCTGTAGCCCCTTGCATGGACAATACATTGCCGTTATTAACCATGTCTATTTCATAAAGGGCCGTTAGGCTATAGTCAACACCAGTGATGGTGGTGTCGTAAGTCCCTATTGCGAGAAGATCAAAACTCCGGGTTTGTGTAACCTTACGTACTCCTGGCACATAAATGCTGCTTTGTAGGTTCAGAGCTATATCGTACCGTAGGATAAGGTCTTGAGTACTGTCTACAACATAAATAAACTCATCGTAACCTACATAAACGTCCACTGGTGCAATCGCATCTTGAATGTTCGGAGCAATGGGTACATAGCTGATTTCGCGTACGTCGTAGGTAGGGATTTCAATGAAATCTAAATTAGTTCGTTCACCGAAATAGTTGTCACAACTACTGAGAAATACGCCTATACCTAGGATAAAGAAGATGCCTAAGGTTCTTACCATGCGAGCGGTTTTATTTTAATTCCTATGGTGCCTTGGTACTGATTATACGGTGTAGGTTGTGCCCCTACGCCCCACTCCACAGGCCATCCTTTTAAAACGGTTTTCATTCCGAAGCCCATCCAGGGAAGCGCTTTTTGACTTCCGATCTGATAGCCGACAGCTCCCCATAATTGTGAACGCCATTGGTACTTTAATCCACCTGCATAGAATTCAGCGTTGTCTGTTGGGTGGTTCAGTTGCAGACTAGGGGTGAGACTGTGGTCGCCCTGTTCCCAAGCTGTCCATTGAATACCCATAGAGAACATTTGAGGTGTGGCCGCTAAAGCCGATTCTTGACCTTCAGGCATATTACTTAGCGGCGTGTTGGGTCCGAAGTTAGTCAGGGCAGCAGCGAATTGAAGATCGGCTATATCCAGTTTATACAAGAAACCTAAGTCGAGATAAACATTATGTGCTCTGTAGACACCCAGTTGTTCAAGTCCGTATTTGAGTTGAACCCCAGCATGGAAGTACTCACTGAAGGCCTGGCTTACACCTAATCCAACACAAGTGAGCGCTGCAGAGGTTGTCGCACCTGTTCCTTCCGGTTGCCAAACAGTTCGTTCTAGGATGGATCCTGTGCTTAGACTATTAAGCGTCAAGGCAATATGTTGCCCATTTTCTCGTGCTTTAGTAAGTGCAACAAAATCATGATTGATCCCACCGCCCAAGGCTCTGTTCGCAGAAAAAACACCTTGCTGATTACCACCGCTTATGAGTGCAGGGTTGATTAATGCCCCGAAGCTGTGATCTGTCATGGCTAAGCTTGCGCCGCCGACTCCTGTGCTCGCTGGGTCAATAGGAAGTTTTAAGAAGGTGAAGGCACTGAGCCCAGCGCGTTCCTCGCCGTAGGTGGGTAATAATTGGGCCTTTGCACCAAAGCTTAGAAGCAAACCAATGACCAGCGGTATGTAAAAGTGACGTCTTACCATTTGATTTGAATTCCTGCTAAAATTTGTGTCGGAGCGGAGTAACGCGCCGGATTCCTAGGATCGGTACCGGTCTCTTGCGGGCCATTAAATTCTGGACGAGGATCGCGCCAAGTTAGCGGAACGTCGTCGCCATATTCGTAGGCACGGCCAGTTATAGGGTTGACCAATTGGGCATTTCTACGTCCGGTAATGTTCATTACCTCAAGGTTCAATAGAATCCCGCCCGTGCCAAATTTAACTATAGCGTAGGATGCCTTTCCATTTATACCGAACCAGTAGGCACCCCTCTCTCTGAGGAAGTTAGAGTTGTCAACGCGGTATTGAGGTCTACCTACATCGTTATAGCCTTCAAAGATTTGTGGTGTATATCGGTAACCAGAAGTGTATTGCGCATTTAGAGTTGCACGAAACTTACTACTATCATTTTGGAAACTTATACCGCTATTAAATTTCCATGGTCTATCCCACGCCAAAAATTGCTCTTGTGTCAATGGAACCTCACCTGTTTGCGCAATCTGCAAGGCACTTTCACGTGCACTGTTCGACTTTCCTCTTGCCTGTTGGTACGATCCGTTAAAGAAAGTGGTGAAGGAATTATTTAATCTGGCATTGAACTGCGTCTCGACCCCAATTATTTTTGCGTAGTCCTGGTTGATGTACATCGTCTTGGTAACAGGTCGGCCTGTAGCGTCTGTCGTGATGACACGGCGGGAAACGATGTAATCAAATCGGTTATTATTAAAAGCATTAATGGTCCAACCTATCCGACTACCGACTAAAGTCTTGTAACCAACTTCGTATGAGATATTAACTTCTGGATTTAGATTTGGGTTACCCAACGACGATAAGAAGCTACGGTCCTGGTACTGTGGGTCTAGCCCAGCGTACATGAATCTTGGATGCGGCATACGCATGCTGTGACCGTAGTTAAAATAAAGCACGTTGTTTTCAGTAACAGGAAAGCTCACATTTAATCTAGGTAGAAGGCGTACTTTCCAGCTTAAACCACCAGCATTAAATGAGTTTTGGTTGTAGGCGTCGCGAATGGCGGGTAGCACAGGCGAGGAAGAATCGGCTACCGCATTATCTGCAAATTTGCCTGGTGCCCAGTAGTTGAAACGCATTCCTAAAGTCGCTTTCACACCCTTGTATTCTATACGGTCTTGCGCAAATAATCCACCTTTTTGTGGGCTTACTTTCCAGATATCGTTGCTTGACCCGATGGAAACGGATGGCGTGGTTGTACTGTCGTTTATAACTATCGGTGCGCCAACCCACGGGCGATAAACATCGACCCATTGATATTCCGTAAGTGCATGCTCCAAACCACCACTGATCGTATGAATGGCATTAGGCTGGAACGTAAGCTTGCCCTTAAGTGTATGTTCTGCGGCATAATGATCATGCCAGATAGGAGTGACCCCGTCATTATTGACTAATCCATCTCCTGGTATGAGATAATAATTTCCGTAAGGATCGTTTGGGTTGAAGACTGTTAAATCTCCGGTAAAAATATAGTCTTCATCGTAAATCTGATCTACCGTTTCAGCGCGGAACGGACGCCCGTTGGCATCTGCACGTAGGTTTGTAAAAAGTCTTCCAGCGCTTACCGTTAGACCGGTTTTGGCATTCAGCCGCTTGTTCCAACCGAGCACGGTGAGGTTACTGTGGTGGGTATACGTCGTAGCGTTATCTAGATTATTGCTTCTTTCGTATTGAAATCCGGGTCTTAGAAGTGCATCAAAACCAACGATTTGAAGTGTTCTAGAATTCTGATTTATTTTAAGACTGTGACTGTTTGTCAAAGTCAATTTCCCTACAGTCTTATCTGCATAGCTTAGTTTAATGGTATGGGTGTAGTCGTTACTCTGTCGTGGTGCCCAGACTTCCGGATTGTCTGGGAATAAGCTTGATTTTAACTGATCTGCTGTAGCACCAAAATAGTGATCAGACCACTGGCCTCGGGCCGTAGTGAATAGTCTGAGTTTTTTGTTTGTAAATGGAACAGGGGTACTGATGGTTACTTCTAATTCGTCTGTGTTGAAGGAAGTATTATCTACAATCTGATCCGTTTGATAATTTAAACCCCAACTAAATTTTTCACCACCTTCTTTAATACGGGTGTTAATGATACCTGCAGATCCTCCGCCATATTCGGCACTTGCACCGCCCGTCATTAAATTCAATGAACCTACTGACGATGAACTTACACTTACCCCGCCGCCAGTTCCTGCTAGCGGGTCTTGAGCTGAAATACCATCAATCAAGTATTCCGTTTCATAAACACGTGCTCCACGGATTTGAAGGCCGTCTGTTGTTCGTTGAACTCCAGCTTGTTGTGCCAAGACATCTTCAACGCCTTTCGCTACTAGTTTCCCTATTTCATTACTTGATAGTGTAATAGCAGATGAAGCTTTTTCAAGGTCGACCTGATTTTTCCGTCCCACTACTGTAACGGCATTGAGCATTTCACTTTGCTCTTGCATTTTAGCTGTGATATTTCCGGGTTTCTTACCCGTTATTTTAATATCATTAAAGAGCATGGGTTGGTAGCCAATAAACTGAAATTTGACACTGTAGGTGCCGGGTTTTATATCTTTTAAAACAAAGTTTCCATCAAAATCCGTTAAAGTTTGATAAAACGTACCCACAATCGATACCGCAGCATTGGGTAGGGGTTCGTTAGTGCTTTTATCTACTGCTTTACCTCGTAAAACGCCTTTTTCTTGTGCAACTCCTAAGAATTGACTAAGTACCATAGCTATGGAAAGAAAGACTTTAGAATACCGCATTAAATACATGGTCTAGGAGTATACCTCCGTGATTGGTTGGTCTATTAAAAACATGTAATGGTAAAGCAACAAAAACTTGATTGATACTGCCGTTTTGTGTTCTTGTTGCACCCATTGTAGTGGTGCCATTCCAACCTGCAATTTTTGTTATTTCACCGTCATAAAGTGCCGTTGCATCCGCTGAGGGTACGATAGGTGTAATACCAAGGACAATGTTTTGCGGCTGGAGGGCAGGAAAGCTAGGTTGCAATGGAGCCAATGTACTATCATTGGTTAGTCGTGCTTGTCCACTACTAAAGATTAAACTTTCTACAGGGAATATATCTAAAAAGGCTCCACCGGTCATGTTAGGTGAAAACTGCGAGGCAGTAAACAGCTTACCCCCTTGTTGTAGGAACTTCTGCGTACTCAATGCAAGGATGTTTAAAAGGTAATCATCACCTGATTTTGTAGGGAATACTGTGGCATCCGTGAACAGCGCGATTTGAGTGTAGCTAGACATGATAATCTCAAAGGTGGGGTCCCAATAGGCAGGAATGCCCGATCCACTTACTGCGTCCATCTGGAGGTAGTCGTAATTAACACCCGCACTGTCCATCCAAGTTTTGTAGATACTGCCGATGTATTCGGGTTGTCCATTGATGACCAGTGTTTCGCTATTGGCGGATTTCCAATAGAAACCTGCAGTGGTATCTACTGCTGAATACACTCCTGCACGGTCTTTCGCACGTAAGAAAATAAAGTTTTCACCTTGTAGATTCGCCCCTGGGATGGAATCAACAAACCCTGAGTTTTTGTAGTAGGCAACTTTTCCTTGAGAATCTGTAGCAAAGGACAACAAAGAAATGGAAGTTCCAATTTCAACCCAATTACCGGTATTCAACCTAAATTCTACACTTTCAATAGTTTCATCGCCATCGTCATCAGTTGCGCGCCAATCTACTGTGGCTACAATGAACGCGCTATCTGATAAAAGCCCGTCTGGATCTATGGCCACCAAAGGGGCAGCATTCTTTATGGGTACAATGAGTGAAGCAGGTGAAGGGTCAGTCAGTCCTTCGTTATCTTCTGCCGCGACTGTGAGTAAAATGTCTGATGTATCCTGACCCGCTTCAATACTAAAACTGAAGGTACTGTCTGTACTGGATGTAAAGCTTGAAATTTCATCCACAGTTATGTGGTAGCCATTGATAAAACCGTCTTGATCCATACCGTACCAATGCAGGGTTACGTTTGTGCCTAAACGGAGGTCACCGGAGCGCACAATGCTGTCGACTTGAAGCAGTGTTTCAGGTGCCTTGTTTACCACGGGATCGTTGGTCCCGCGGCAACTAAAGACGAGTACCGCTAAAGCGAAGTACAGTAGGTGTTTCATGAATTAGTGTTGAACAGAAATTCGAGTTAAGAATTGGCCTTTCGATCCTTCAAGACTTAATAAGTACAGCCCATTAGGTAGTGCACTTACATCTACGTTTGACTCTTGAGAGAAACGCTCGCCTAAAACGCGTTTGCCGGCGCTGTTGTAGATTACGAGCATTCCATCCATAGGTGCCTGAACAGTCAGCTGGTCATTGACAGGGTTCGGATAGTAAGCCACATTCATTTGGGCCAATTCTACTACGCTGATCGGTGAATTCGCTACCGTAATGCTATCTAGGGTAACGTTTGCACCGATGAAGTCATTGTTGTTACGCGGTATTAAGCGGTAGTTGCTAAAACCGAAGTAAAGGATGCCTTCAATGGCGTCAAAAGTCATAGTGTCGCTCACCACGACAGGTGTTACATTCATTTCACCGTCTAAACTGCTGTAAGAAGTGTCGGTGACTAATTGAACATCTAATGAGCTGTATGCGGTAGTACTTTGACGTCCGGCAAGAACGCGGCCGCTATGACTCACTGCGGCAGTGTTTGAACTGCTCACAGCATAATCGCCAAAGCCTAAATTCGTTTGACTGATATGCAGTTTGCCGTTTGGTTGCTCGTAGCGTATGAACATACTTTCATAGGGTTCCCAGCCGAAGTTTGCATACGATGCTGAATCCGACGGGTCAAGCACTGTAGCACTTACAGTACCGAGGTTACCAGTTTTGTTTGCAGAGGTAACATTCAGACGGGTCATTCCGTAGTACTCTTCAACAACACCTGTAACTTCAACTTCTTCATTGCGGTAAAATTGATTCAATCCAATTCCCACACACCAAATTCCACTCCAGGCAGAACCGGTTTCATCTTGAATATAGAGGTAACCAAGGTCACCAATTTTCGTTGAAGCAGTAACCACACCCTTGACGGTCACCTCTTGTGTTTCAAGCGGACTGTCTCCAAACGGATCCATAGTGTATTGAATATCGTAAACGAGCATCCCATTATCACGGACCGTATAGAATTCAATGTTCGGTAAAGCTTGCGTCGTTGGTTTCGTTGGATACCAGCTCTCGTTTCCGTCATTATCTACCGCATAGATGTAATAGCGAACGGTACTTCCGTCCGTTTGTGCTGGGATTTCATATTCGTATTCATCCGTAGTACCGGCACTTAATGGGAAGGCATATTTTGGCATGTTTGCAATGCTTAGTGCGTTATCAGCAGTCCATGCGATACAAACACTGTCGACGGTACCGTCGTAGTCTGTGATATTACAGACGATTTCGACATCCTGATTGGAGGTAGGAACGGATGGATCACGCTCGAAGTTTGCGATATATGGCGGCGCGTAGCCCACGTTATAATGTAAACTGTCGAATGGATTGATTTCATAGCCACGTCCATTATCACCTGTACAACCGTTTGCGTCGTGACGAACAACACCGCTTAATGAGTTTAGGAACGTTCCAGGTACCGGAGGCACAAAAGAGCCTTGTGTTTGTGGAGAGTTTGGATTTACGGTGCTGTGCGAAGAAAGCTTTTGTGCTAAGAATCGGTCGCTTACGTTAATGACATTGCCATTGGCATCGGCTACATTGAAACTGACACGGTTTCCTGAAAATTGAATCACCGAGGTTACCGTCAGGTTTTCTAATGTAACGAATGAACCTTCGTATTGCTCTCCTGTAGTGAGCTGATTCACCTGTTGGTTGTCGTTAAGATCACCCAAGGAAATGGTATCACTCACAACGGGATCGGTGGTTGTGGAAACGATACTAAAGCTGTTGGCATCTACAAGACTTAATTGGTTTGAGCCATTATATTCACCGACCAAACCTTTGATCTCGACAATATCGCCAGGGAGTACTTGATTAAATGTAGAAGGAACCTGAAGTGAACCATTTGAAGCCGAATAAACGCCCATAACTTCAATTCCTGCCCAAGGTGAGCTCTGTCCGCCTGCTGCAGTATCTTGAATAAAAATGAACGGACGCTGTCCACCAGTTACTGAACCTGAGGCAACCTCTGAAGCCCATCCAGGAGTAACAACAACGCCGCGTGTTATGATGGTCTGACCTAAGTAGGCAGAAGTATCGTTACATGTAGCCAAATCACTTGGTGAGACGTCGTTGATTGCACTTATACTAACGTACGATTGGCCGAAGGCAGTTGAAGCGAAGACGGCCAATAAAAGGGTGAGTAGATGTTTTTTCATTACTTAACTATTATAAAGGGTTCTGTAAATTGTTTTCCAGTTTCTAGATTCTGTACATGCAGAAGGTATGTGCCTCGAGCGATGATTTGACTTTCTTTTGATAATAAATCCCAGGCATGTTCTCCTCCTGAAAAAGTGTTTTGACCGGGATCTTCTGAACCAAAGGTTCTAAACCAACGGATGTCTGTACCATTATAATCCGGCGTGTGTTCAAAGGTATCGATCAAATCTCCCGCTGCAGTGGTGATGGTGATCTGGCAGTGTGCGGGTAAGTTGGCAAAAATGATTTTACGACTTTCTTCTTGAAAGTTACTCTGACCTTCCCATCCCGCGGTTAGGTAATATGGATTAGGATATGCATACGGTCTGTCATCCTCACTTGCAGCTTCTTTTCCAGGGAATACGCGAGTGACGTTTGCGAGTGCAGAGCTCTCAAGACTCTCAAGCCCCGAGTTTAAATCTCCCTTATCAAAAGCAGTTACAGCCATTCCGGTTTGCCATCCGTTAGGTAATGGTGAAATAGTGTAGGCGTATTTATAAACCACTGTGTCGTTCTCAAATTCCTTTGGTGTGGAAAGTAAAACTGGCGTGAAGCCGTTATTCATTCCGTAACTGTTACCTGTACTGTCGAAAGATGCGACCAAGCTTAAATCTTCTGCAAGGTTTGGGGTGCCAAAAACATCAAAACCGGTCGATGTAGCATAGATATTGAATCCTTCAAAATCCTGTTTTTTCGAAATTGGATCGACACTTGTAACGCTATTGTCCGCCCAATAAATGGTTGCGCTATTTTCACCAGCTTCCACCCTAGAATAAGGGATGGCTGGTGGAGTGGGGAGGATGAAGCGCGTGATTTCTCCGTTTCCATCTTTATCCTCGCCGGGATCGAGTACCCCATTGAAGTTTCCATCTTCACCGTTATACGTAGTTTGTGCCCAATTCGCTGCACTGAGTAATCCACCACGTTGAACTGCATTATTTTGAGCGTTAGGATTTCCGTCTTCCATCTTTTTAGCCACGACAAAGGCAAAAGCAATATTAATGGTGTCGCCCGGCGCAAAGGTGCTGAAAGGACCGGCTGAAATAAGATCGGAACGGTTTCCTATTTTGTTAAGTTCGTTCTGTAGATCTACATCTAAGGTGCTCACGCAACCTGCAGCGGCAGGATTCTCCCAGCATGGACTATGATTAAAGCCATCGACCATTTTTTGATAGCGTTGCTGATCTGTTGTAGGGAAAAAGAAGGTGCTTTGACCACTATTGTTAAATACCCATGCGTTGTAGTTTACGCGGAAACTAGAGTCGGTTCGAGGGTGACGGAAGCCTTGTTTGTCTTCGCCGCCTAAGAAGACTTGGCCTACATAACTGTCTGTAAAACCTTCGTCACCAGTGGCGTCATAACAATAAGCTAGATTTAAACTATCTACAAAACCGTTACCGCCTTGGGAATAGAAAGAAGCACCTCCGGCACCAGCAGGCGTAATATTAATGTTACGAACTACGGTATTGTTCCACAGCCCTATGTGAAGATCATCGAAGGTTTGATCTCCCTTATTGTAAATGGTCAGCGAGCACATGGCCATAAAGTCTGAAAAGCTGTAATTCCAATTCAAAAGGCGCATTTCTGCAACGATGTCCATCGGGTTAATGTGATTATTTATCGGGATAGACGTTCCGGGTACTAACAAGGTAGAGTCAGAAAAATTGGCAATAAAATCTTGATGGGATATGGCGGATGAATTAAACTTTGGCGAGGTTCTGAGGCTACTTATCTCCTTTACAGGCATCCCCGGCACAGGATTGAATTCGAAGCCGCCGCGCCCAGGTGCATACCCTTGCGGTGAATCATATGCAGAGGTACTGACACGTATGACCCCGTTTGCTGTTCCTCCAATCCAAATACCACCTTCAAATAAATGTTCAATACCCGATCCCGCTGGATATTCTAATGACGGCGTACCGGATCCGTCTTTATAACCTCTAAATGCATTTCCAAAAGTCCCCGCATTTGTTGCCGAAAGTCGAACATTCGCCTGCGTAGTTTGAAACTCTTCGAAGTTTTGTGCCTGCGTAAAAACGCTACACAAAAGGGCGAGAAGAAGGAGGATTCTGTGATGCATTAAAAAATGATTTTACGCGTGGTGTGACCGTTCATAGTCTCTAAACGAAGAAGGTAAGTACCCCTTGGTAGTAAGGGTACCGTAAAGGTAGTTTCGGAGGTTTCGAATAATTCTTGTCCTGAGAGCGTACTAATGTGTAAACGACTTTGCTCCGGTAGCGTTAATGTTGCCCCCGTGGGCATAGGGTTAGGTAAATTCCAATTCCCTTCATGCGATGCTATCGCTAATTGTTGCCCTTCAATCTCAATATCTACAATCACAGGGAGATGGTCGCTCAAGGCATATAGTGCGCTCAATACGGCGCTGCTTACGCTGTAATTTGTCCCGGAATTAATCGCATTATTAAAATGATTCCCGTCATTTCCTACGGCGTAATAGCTGTTTGGCGAATAGGTGATTTGCGCATCACCCTCAATAACCTCCTCTGAACAGAGAATGTGGTCAAACCGATCGTCTAAGCCGCCTCCCGAATGGCAATTCCCTGAAGTACGGGTACTTTGGGTATGTATGGAAGCGAAGCTGCTGTTGTTGTGCCAGTTTCCGTTGGAAGTAATGGGGTCCTCAAACCGAAAGGTATTTCCTCCAATAAGGCTTTGAAAAGAAGATTCGTTGCTAGAATAGGTATTGAGATCGCCCAATAAGAAGACGTTCTCAAAATTGCGCGCGTCTATCCAGTCAACTATCGCTGAGGCCGCTTTATTTCGTTGTGTAGCGTCAGAGGAAGTGTTACCTGCTTTAAAGTGTGCGCCAATAACGACGAAAGTTACCGTATCGCTATTGCCTTGCAATAAAGCATCTTTATAATAGAATCGAACAATATCAATCGCTCTAACTAAAGCATTATTATCGACATCTTTCGTGATCGCCCACTGGTTCGTGATGCCCAAAACATCGCTGCGGTATGCGACACCATTGACCAGAGTTGAAAAACCGTTGTGCACATGATTTGCCATGGCCCAGTTCGTGGCGGAACCGGTATTGAAGGCATTATTAAGAAGGTAAGTCAGGTTGTTTGGGTTGCTGCCTATTTCGTTCATTACCACCAAATGCGGTTCAATTTCGCTAATGATAGTTTCTAAATGTCCTTCTTTGTTGCTGGAGCTATTATTTGAACCCGTGCAATACGAAGTGGTGTTACGGTAGTTCAGAAGATTGTAAGTCATGAGACGAAGGGTACGATCTTGCGCAACACTGTTCAGTGTTAAAATACTCAATACCAAAAGAAAAGATAGCCTCACAACTTTATTTTTTGATGGACCCAAATTTAACGAAAAAAGCCCAGCAAAAGCCGGGCTTATTGTAATTACTATAGATCTATTTAAGCGAGGTGTTTCCGCACAAATCCACTGATCACTTTTCCGTCAGCTTGACCTGCCATCGCTGCGGATGCCTGTCCCATAACTTTGCCCATGTCCGCCATGGATGACGCACCTACAGCTGCAATTATTTCCTCAACTTTAGCTTCGATCTCAGCATCTGAGAGCATCTCGGGTAAATAACGTTCGATAATCGCTAACTGAGCCTCTTCGGGTTCAGCAAGATCTGCGCGGTTTTGTTCTCTAAAAATGGTAGCGCTNTCTANACGTTGCTTNCTTAGTTTTGTCAACANCTTCATTTCATCNGCTTCCGACATTTCTCCCGCNCCGNCNGNAGTTTTTTCATTAAGNATGGCNGTTTTTATAGCGCGAAGGGCTTCNAGNGCGACGCGGTCTTTCGCTTTCATTGCCGATTTTAAATCGGTCATTATGAGTGCTTCTAAGGACATGATTAATCTACGTTATCGTGTAAGAATGAATTATTTGTTCTAATGTTTCCATCGTTATCAACGCCAATATTAGAGGGTTGTTCACTGCTTTTATGATCTAAATCGACCTCCATACCCTGGCGCATATATGCTGGAACTCTTTCTGTTTCACTCAGGTTCTGGAGATTCGCTTTGAACTGGTATTGGAACGATTGTAAGCGAGACATACGATCTTGAATTTTAGGCGGTAAATCGCTGAGCGTGCGCTTTGGCATTTGACTCAACGGCTGGTCCATATCAAAATCAGTTCCTTCCTCGCTTGCTTCTTTAACCGCTGGCACTTCACTTTCTTTTAATTGAAAATGAAGGGTTGGATCTTCAGAACTAAGCGTACCTACTTCCGCGGTTGGATTATTGATTTGAGGTTCTAATTCAAACTCATTGCTAACCAAAGTAAAACTGCCCTCGACGCTCTCTTGTTCTGCTTTTTGCTTGAGTTCAGGCATTTCACTCAAGCTTAAATCAAAAGGGTCGTATTGCGTATCTTCAATTCCTTCATTCGAATCTTGATGAGCTTCCGGTGACTCTAGGTCTTCCACTTCAAGCGTAAAACCGTCACCGTCAATATCTTCTAGGGTAAACCTGCGCTCTTCGCCAATCGATTGAGCGTCTTCGAAAGAAGAAGAATCTTCACTCGCAGGGCTTTCTGAAGCTGCGTCATACAGGACGTCTTCTATTATTTGCTCTTCGGAATTCAAAATAGTGCGCTCCATTTTTGGTGGAGCAGGTGCGTCAAATTCTTCTTCAATATGCGCTTCTACAGTAGTGTCTTCCTGTGTAAGAATTTCTTCAGGTTCATCCTCATCGACAAAGGTCAACTCCATTTCTTCTTCNACCGATTCGTCTTGAGTGAATAGATCCCAACCCCCGGCAAGTGACGGCGATTCCGCAGCTTCCGACGGCTCTTCATCCGCAAATTCAGCTTCGTCTACTGCTTCCTCTTTCACGATAGCGCCTTCATCAGATTCATCTTCCATATCCCATTCTAAGACATGGACTGTCGGCGTTTCCTCCTCGATCGTTTGAGTATCGTCCTCTAGTGTCTGCTCAAAGGTGGCATCGATATCTTCATCGGGTAGTTGCGGAAAACCCTCTGTTTCTGCCTCAATGGTATTCTCAGTTTCATTGATTTCTGCAACTGGCTCTAAATGAGCCTCAACTGGCGCTGCTGCTGCCGTGTCTAAGGGCTCTACCTCATCTTCAACCGCACCGAGTTCCATGATAACTCGTTCCGAATTTTGTGAATCAGGTATTGTTTCGCCTGTTGGTTGTGCTGCAACAGCAACCTCCTCTGTTTCGTGAGCGTCTAATTTATACTTTACCACTTCCGGTTTATCGGACGGCAGTACTTGTGTTCCAGTTGGGAATCCCGTGGCAATGATGGTACACGTGATTCGGCTCCCAGATTCTTCACTGGAGCCAATTCCCATAATTACATTCGCATTGCCACCTGCCTCGCGTTGAATATGGTCTGTGATTTCACCTATTTCGTCAATAGTAACTTCTTGTTCGCTATCTCCGGAGGTCAATAATAACAGGACGTTTTTAGCGCCTTTAATGTGGTTGTCATTTAATAGTGGCGAGTCTAAAGCAGCACCTACGGCTGCTGCTGCTCTTCCAGCACCTTCACCTTCACCGGTTCCAAACAGTGCCGATCCGCTATTTTCAAGAACGGTTTTTGCATCGCGCAGGTCAATGTTTTGCGTGTAGTGGTTGGTGATGACTTCGGCTATTCCTTTAGCCGCACCGGCCAAAACCTCATCGGCTTTGCTAAACGCATTCCTAAATCCTAAATCACCATATACTTGGCGCAGTTTGTCATTGTTGATGACAATAAGGCTGTCCACTGCATCACGCATGGCTTTTATTCCTTCCTCCGCTTGGTCTGCTCTCATTTTCCCTTCGAAAGAGAAAGGCGCGGTAACAATACCTACAGTGAGTATACCCATTTCACGCGCGGCTTTGGCGATGATAGGTGCGGCTCCTGTACCTGTNCCACCGCCCATACCGGCAGTGATGAAGCACATCTTAGTACCAGTTTCAAGTATGTTTTGAATCTCTTGAATACTTTCTTCCGCCGCACTGCGGCCAATCTCAGGATCTGCTCCAGCACCAAGCCCTTCCGTAAGTGAAGCGCCTAATTGGACCTTATTCGCGACAGGACTGTGGTAAAGTGCTTGTGCATCTGTGTTACAGATAATAAAGTCTACACCATTCACGCCCACATTTTTCATGTGATTGACTGCGTTGGAGCCTCCNCCTCCGACACCAATTACCTTGATGACTGAGCTTCTGTTTTTAGGAAGGTTGAATTGAATTCCGTCTTCTATCATGGTTGTTNGGTTATTCTATGTCTTCGTCGTTTTCTAGCCATTCTTTGAGGTTGTTCATAAAGCCNTTCCAGAAAGGATCTTTACGNGGCGCNGCTTGTGTACTGCCNGTTTGGTCNGGNGCACCTTCAACTTCTTCGATGGNTTNTTCTNCTTNTNCCTCAGGAGTTTCANGANCGATTGGCTGNTCGGTTTCTCTAGGGTCGTANGCCATNGGATGGTCNTGCGATTCTAGCGCCATACTNANNAAACCNATNGAAGTTGCATAAACGGGTGAGGCCAATTCCTTNACGTAACCNCTTGCTAAATGCTCGTTNGGGTAACCNATGCGNGTCGGCATACCGGTNAGNTATTCGACCAATTGGCTCATGTGTTTCANNTGCGAACCTCCTCCGGTGAGNACAATNCCNCCGATAAGTCGCTTTCGNGGATCGTTTTGCTGGTAATTGCGGATTTCTGCAATGACNCTTTCCATGATTTCACGAACGCGTGCATTGATAATCTTCGACAATGTTTTTAGGCTGATTTCNTTTGGNGGNCTTCCNCGCANTCCAGGAATGCTGACAATCTCATTGTCTTTATTCTCTCCAGGCCATGCAGAGCCAAACTTCACTTTCAATGTCTCCGCTTGTTTCTCTATAATTTCGCAACCTTCTTTTATGTCTTCCGTAATGACTTTACCGCCAAAAGGGATTACTGCAGTATGGCGAATGATCTGGTCTTTGAAAATGGCAATATCTGTAGTGCCACCGCCGATATCGACAAGGACTACACCTGCATCTTTTTCTTCTTCTGCAAGAACTGCGGCGGCTGAAGCTAGTGGTTCAAGCGTGATGTCACCTACTTTGAGTTCACTCTGCTCTACACAACGCGCGATGTTTTTTATGGAAGCAATCTGACCAACGACGATGTGAAAATTTGCTTCCAATCGCGATCCGTACATACCCTGTGGATTCACGATGTTGGCATCGCCATCCACCTTGTATTCTTGCGGCAGCGCATGTAAGATTTGCTCCCCAGGCATCATCACAAGATTGTGTACGTTTTTTTGCAAGGAAGCAAGATCCTCGATATTGATAATGGCTTCAGCATCTTCGCGCATGATGTAGTCGGAATGCTGCATTGATCGGATGTGTTGTCCGGCAATACCTACCATGACCTCTGTGATTTTCAGGCCAGAATTTTCTTCGGCCATTTTTACCGCGGCTTGAATGCTTTCAATGGTGAGCGTAATGTTCGCCACCACCCCGCGTTGGACACCGAGGCTCTTACTTTTTCCAATACCCAAGACTTCAATCTTACGGTGCTCGTTTAATCGGCCCACTACAGCTACAATTTTAGTGGTTCCGATGTCCAGACCTACTGCTAAAGGGGCGTTCTGTGTCATCTCGTTTTGCTTACTACTTGGTTTTTATATCGCAAGTCAATGCTTTTTATTTCTTCAAGTTCTTCTGTCGGTTTAGCGGCATAGAAGGCGCTCAACTTTCGTAGATCACCAGCTAATTCATTGCCGGTATTTGCTGTGATGTGGTGTGCATATCCTTGAGGAATAAGCACTACATGCGACGCGTTTACCTCCATTTGTGCTAGGCCGTCAAAAGTGAATGCAGGGCTGGCAATCACTTCGTCTAAAAGTAGACCGGCTTTAGCGGCATTTGCACTGTCTTTCACCCCTGTGATAATGGGTAAGTCCAGTGGTGTCTGTCTCGGTGCCGGTAGAAGCTCATGCGCTTCCGTAAGCAAAAACGGTTCATCATTCATGAAGACTTTCGCCTTCGCTTGCTTTGAAACCACGTTTACGACCAAAGACTGATTTAAATTCCAATATACCTGTGCATCGGCCACGTACGGCAAGGCTTCCAAAGAGGTTTCTAACAAAAATGTAGGGGTCTTCAGCGCACTAGAATCGGGCTGTGCGCTTAAAAAATCATCGATCAGCGGTAACACTTCCGGGCGAACAACAAGCACCTGATTATCAGGGTGTTGAAACTCTATTTCGATTGTGTTAAAGGTTGCATTTTTCCAGTGCTGCATGCTCAGCACAACGCTGAAAATCAGTCCTGTACTGAAGATGATACTTAAGGCGGTATATAAAAGTCGTTTCTTTTTCATCGTAAAACAGCTTTTAATTGGGGTATGGTGTCGCCAATATCACCTGCGCCCACAACCAGAACCACAGCACACTTTTCTTTACGCACTGCCTCGTGAAGTGCCCCTAAATTGCAGGTTTTAGCACCAGGTATTTGAGTTGCTAAAGCAGTAGAATCTATACCTTCAATGGGGTGCTCCCGTGCGGCGTAAATAGGTAAAAGAATGCAACGATGTACACGTTTGAGTTGCGTTACAAATCCGTCAAAGAAATCGCGCGTGCGGCTGTATAAATGGGGTTGAAAGCACAGCAGTATGTTCTTTTCAGGGTACATTTCGTCCACGCTATCGATCAGTGCTTTGAGCTCCGTTGGATGGTGGGCGTAGTCTTCTATGAGCGTAGTCTTTCCTTTCAGGTGGTATTCAAACCTGCGCTGTATCCCTTCAAAGGTTGGGAGGGCCGCTGCAATCTGTACTAGAGAAACTCCTGCATGATGTGCAAGTGCAGCAGCAAGGATAGCATTGTAGACGTTGTGTTTACCCGGCATGAAAAGATTTGTCTCACAGTGGTCATTTCCGAGATGAAGGGTAAACGAATAGGCACCTTGATTTGCGCGAATTTTCGTAGCAAAGGAGTGGTTACCTGTACTGCCAACAGCCGTAGTTCTCCTTAAGCTTGTCCCGGTAAATGTTGGCCCTTCGACCTGTTGTATGAAGGCATCGAAGGTATTATTCAGATCAGTTTCGTCGTCGTAAATATCTAGATGGTCCGCATCGGCAGTTGTTATGGCCGCAGCGGTTGGATGAAGGTGAAGGAAGGATCTGTCAAATTCATCGGCCTCGACAATCATCCACGGGCCATTACCCAACCTGTAATTAGTACCAGATGCGCTTAAGATTCCCCCGATAAACGCCGTGGGGTCTAATCCGGCCGACGATAAAAGGTGCGTGAGTATTGCACTGGTACTGGTTTTTCCGTGTGTTCCAGCGACAGCAAGCGTTTTGTATCCCTTAGTGAGTTGTCCTAATGCGGCTGCGCGTTTGATGGGTTTATAGGTCTTAAAAAACAAGCGCCATGGATGTGTCGATGCAATTGCTGGAGTATAAATAACCGTAGTTTCTGCTTCCGGCCAACCAGGATATGCAGCTACATCTTCGGTGTAGCAAAGGATTGCACCTTCCTTTGCTAATGCCTCGGTAAGGGCTGTTTTTGTGCGATCAAAACCGAAAACGGGAATGTTTTGATGCAGAAAATGACGTGCCAAAGCGCTCATACCGATCCCGCCGATCCCAATAAAAACGATATGTGAGTGTTTTTTTATCACGCAATCAATTCGCTAATCAGGGTACATATATCTTGGGTCGCTCTGGGGAGGGCAAGCTTCTTAATGTTCTCGCCTAACCGGTCCCTACGCTTGGTGTTTTGATAGAGCGCTTCCAGTTCAATAGTAAAGCGCTGGTCCAATTCTATTTCTGGAATGAGCACTGCCGCACCTTTTTCGCTCAACGCACGCGCATTATGCGTTTGATGGTCTTCCGCGACGTTCGGGCTTGGAATGAGCACTGCAGCTTTACCGATCAAACAGAGTTCACTTAAAGTGCCTGCTCCTGCGCGACTTACGATCGCATCCGCCGCGGCATATGCTGTAGCCATATCATCAATAAATGCATGTACTTTCACCGTCTCAGAAGTAAACGACACGTATTCATTTTCATACAGTTTCCCACACTGCCAAAAGATTTGCCAGCCTTGTTGCAGTAAAGCGGGAAGACTCTTCTCCATTTGTTGGTTGACGGCTCGAGCACCTAGACTTCCACCTAAAATGAGTAGTGTTGGCCGCTGCGCGTCAAGTCCTAATTTCTTTTTACACTCGCTTTGTATCGGGAGTGGATTCGTAAATGCTTCACGTACGGGATTGCCTGTAAGGTGTACTTTATCAGAGGGAAAGAACCGCTTTGCATTTTTATAGGCAGTGCAAATGGCTTTTGCCTTTGCGCCCAATTTGATATTCGTTACCCCGGCGAAGCTATTTTGCTCTTGAACAATAGTAGGAATGCCCATGCGTTGTGCCATGAATAATGCCGGCCCACTTGCATAGCCGCCTGTACCAATAACTGCATCGGGTTTACGGGTTTTTAAAATCTTGCGACAGAGCCACAGCGCGTATACCAGTTTGAATGGAACACTCCAGCTCTTCCATGGTTTTTGACGATTAATTCCCGCGATGGGCACCCCCGTAATTTTATATCCAGCGTCCGGTACTCTCGTCATTTCCATCTTGCCTTTAGCGCCTATAAAATGGATTTCGGCATCTGGATACTGCGCTCTGAGTCCATTGGCAATACTTAACGCCGGGAAAATGTGTCCTCCGGTTCCGCCACCGCTAATGATAAAACTTTTAGACATGGGCTTCAGCGTTTTCGTGTTCTTCTTGGCTTTGTGCGCTTTTGCCGACGATCTTTTTGACATCAGTATGGCTGACGCTTAATATTATACCCAGTGCGATACAAGTCATCCATATGGAAGAACCTCCCGCGCTTAAGAAGGGGAGCGTTTGTCCCGTGACGGGCATGAGGTTGGTAGCTACACCCATATTGACCAGGGTTTGCAAGATCATTCCAGAGGCCGCCGCTAAGACAAGTAATGTGCCAAATTTGGTATGGGCGCGTCGCGCAATTCTCACAAAGCGTCGAAAAAGTGCCATGTACAGAAGCACCACACCGCTTGCGCCGATAAGACCGTATTCTTCTGTGATGACGGCAAAAACAAAATCCGAATTGGATTGGGGTAGGAAGTTTTTTTGCACACTTTTTCCAGGTCCCTTGCCAAAGAGTTGTCCCTCTGCAATGGCCATTTTTGCAAGGTCTGTTTGGTAAGAAGCGTCGGAATCCGTCGTCCCGAAGTTGACTATGCGTGATTTCCAGGTATCTACCCGATTTGAAATTCCAGGGAAGGCAAGAACTATTAAGATGAAAAGAGTGAGGACTGCCGCTCCAATACCGATGATTTTTCCTAAATGTTTCCACGGTACGCCGGCTGCAATCATTAGAATGAAGGTCATCCCAAATATGATAGCGGTTGTAGAGAAATCGGCAGGTAAAATAAAAATAAGTGTAAGAGCAATAGCACCTAGCGGGTAATACAAGCTTTTAAACAAGGCGAAGTCTCGGGGTTTTGCCAACCACCTGGCAAGCCAAACCAGCAGCGCTAACGAAGCAAAAGCTGAGGTTTGAAAACTCATGTTTAGAACCGGAATACGTACCCAACGTGCCGCATTTGCGCCTCCCATAGTAGTTCCTTGGAATAAGGTGACCATGAGGAGGACGATGGCTGCGGGCAGTATGATGATCGAAAATTTACCGATGATTCTGAAGTTTAATCGGTGTACGCTGTATAAAAAGAAGCCGCCCAGGACTAAATGAATGAGGTGTCTGGTTAAAAATCTAAACGTATTGCCACCGCTGAATTTATACGCAAGGGAGCTACTCGCACTATAGATGGGCAAGAAACTCACTAGCATGAGCAGTAGGATGAGGCCCCAAAGGAATTGGTCCCCTTTTAGATATTTNTGGACTGTATTCACCTATTCTGTGTTAGAGCATGCGTACTGCGTTTTTNAATTGGCGTCCGCGGTCTTCATAGTTTTCGAAGAGGTCGAATGAGGCGCAGCAAGGGCTGAGCAACACAACATCTCCTTTGTCCGCCATTTTTGATGCTNCGCGAACCGCATCTTTCATCGTTTCTGCTTCGGNGAAGGCTGAAACTTCTCCAAAAGCTGCTTTGATTTTCTCATTATCGAGACCTAAGGCAACGATGCCTTTTACTTTTCCTTGAACGAGCTGGAGTAACTCNGCGTAATCATTTCCTTTATCCACACCGCCAACGATCCAAACCACAGGTTTGCTCTGGCACTCTAAGGCGTAATACGTGGCGTTCACATTTGTTGCTTTGCTGTCGTTGATGTATTCCACACCGCTGATGTTCAAAATGCTTTCCAAACGATGCTCTAGCGAATCGAAAGTGGATAGTTGTTTGCGAACGGTTTCTTTTCTTATGTTCATCAAGCGGCTGCTTAATCCAGCGGCCATACTGTTGTACATGTTGTGCTTTCCTTGTAAAGCGAGTTCTTCAATAGTCATTGCTTCGTTATTTAGTTGAATGGTTATTGTGTTGTTTTCTTTCGTTGTTGTTCTGTGTGGGCCTGCTGGTGTATCTGTTCCGTAGGCCAATAGCGTGGGAGGGTTGGGATGCTTTTGCAGCCATTCCTCTAATGCTGTATTCGTAATGGGGTCATCGTCGCAGAAGATGAATTGCCCTGAGGTATAGGTGGCCAATTGCATTTTACTGGCTGCATATTTTTTTAAATCGTATTCGTAGCGGTCGAGGTGGTCGGGAGTGATGTTTGTCAGTATGCCTTGGTCCAATTTTAGTTCGAATACATCGTCTAGTTGGAAACTGCTCAACTCTAAAATCACTACTTCAGGATCGGGCTCTGTGTTCTGCATTCGATTCGCCAGCGCACCGGCTAAACTCTGACCAATATTTCCCGCTAAAACGGCATCCATTTCAGCTGCCATAATGTGGTGACACAAGGTTGCGGTAGTGGTTTTACCATTACTTCCTGTGACTCCTATAAGCTTTGCGGTAGTGTAGTGGGCGGCCCAGTCTACTTCACCCAAAATGACGGATCCCTTAGACTTAAGAGCCTTTATAATTGGAGCCGTATGTGGAATACCAGGGCTTTTTATGACGGCAGCTGCATCATTTAATCGGCCTACATTGTGACCATTTTCCTCATAGTCTATACCCCACTGGTTCAACTGCTTTTTATCCTTCTCTGCAAGGNCTTTTGCGTCACTGAGAAANGCAGGAATACCCAGTACATACGCTAATTGCGCTGCACCCATGCCGCTTATGCCGGCACCAAGTATGGCGATATTTGGGTAGGGGTGATTCAACTTATCTCAGCTTTAAGGTTGCGATTGCTAATACGGCGAGCATGATGCCTACAATCCAGAATCGAGTTACGATTTTAGTTTCCGGGTACCCCTTCTTTTGGTAGTGGTGGTGTAGTGGACTCATTAGGAAAATTCGACGTCCTTCACCGTATTTTTTCTTCGTGTATTTGAAGTAGCTTACTTGTAAAATGACACTGACATTCTCTGCTAAGAATACTCCGGCAATGATGGGTAATAAGAACTCTTTACGAACAGCTAATGCGATTACAGCTACAATAGCGCCAATAGCTAGTGATCCTGTGTCGCCCATAAAGACTTGTGCCGGGAAACTNTTGTACCATAGGAATCCGATAGCGGCTCCGATAAATGCTGCAGTGAAAATCACAAGTTCCCCGGAATTAGGGATGTACATAATGTTGAGGTAGCTTGAGAAGACGATCGAGCCACTGACGTAGGCCAGTACCAGTAAAGCAGTGCCGGCAATTGCGGTGGTACCCGTAGCTAATCCGTCCAATCCGTCGGTTAAATTGGCGCCGTTCGAGACGGCTGTAATGATAAAAATGACCGCGAAAATGTACACCAACCAGGTCCAATTCGATCCGGTAGGCCCCAACCATCGGGTGAAGATTTCGTAGTCAAATTCATTATCTTTTAAAAAGGGCAGGGTGGTTTTCGAACTCTTTACCGCATCACCATAAGTCGCTGCAGGCGCTTCTTCACCAGCCTCCCATGAGGCAGTTTCTACTACAGGCAACTTTTCTTTGATCGTGACTTCAGGGTGGAAATACAACGTACTTCCTACAATAATACCTAGCACAATTTGACCGATGACCTTGAAAATTCCGCGCAGTCCTTTTTTATCTTTTTTGAAGACCTTTATGTAGTCATCTAGAAAGCCAATAGCCCCCATCCAAAGCGTAGAAATGAGCATCAATAAGATATAGATGTTGTCCAATTTTGCCCAGAGTAGTGTGGGAACCACAATCGCCAAAATGATAATCACTCCTCCCATTGTTGGTGTACCCGCTTTTTGATTTTGACCTTCTAGGCCTAGATCACGAACGGTTTCGCCCACTTGTAAGCGTTGTAGTCTGTCTATCAGACGTTTCCCAAACAACATTGAAATGATCAAGGAGGTAATCACCGCCATTGCGGCTCGGAAAGTAATGTACTGAAACACACCTGCTCCTGGGATGTCGTAGGCTTGGTCTAAATAAGTAAATAGGTAGTACAGCATAATTTTAGTGGTTTAGGAAGTTTTGTACCTCTTCGACATCATCGAAAGGGGTACGCACTCCTCTGATCTCCTGGTATTTTTCGTGCCCTTTGCCTGCGATAAGAACGATATCTCCTGCTTGTGCTAGCATTAGTGCACTTTTTATTGCTTGTGCGCGGTCTTCTATCGTTAAGACGCGCACTTTTTGATCAGGACTTAATCCAGCCTCCATTTCAGCGAGTATGGTGTCGGGTTCTTCATTGCGCGGATTGTCGCTGGTGAGTATCACCTTATTGCTTTCTTTTGCTGCGATTGCCGCCATTTGAGGACGTTTTCCTTTGTCCCTATTTCCACCACAGCCCACNACGGTTATGACTTTTCCTTGGCCTTGATTAAGGTCATTGATTGTGCTCAGGACATTTTGAAGTGCATCTGGAGTATGCGCATAATCTACNACCGCAGTGATGTCTTTTCCTTGAATGGTTTGGAAACGACCATCCACCGGTTTGAGTAAGCTTATGGCGGTAAGGAGTTGAAGTGGATCTTTGCCCAATTCTACCCCGACTGCATACAATGCACACAAATTATAAGCGTTGAAATCTCCTAAAATGCGTGACCAACATTCTTGATCGTTTAGCGTCAAAAGCATTCCGTCAAACCGACGTTCTAAGATTTTAACCTTAAAGTCTGCAGGGAATTTCAATGCGTAGCTCTTCACTTTAGCCTTTGTTGCGCTGACCATTGTAGAACCGTGTTTGGTATCCTCGTTATAAAGGGCAATAGCTTCCGATTTCAGTCCGTCAAAGAGCAGTTTCTTTGCCGCTATATAACCGTTCATGTCCCCGTGGTAATCCAAATGGTCGCGTGTGATATTGGTGAANACGGCGACGTCGAAATCAACATGTGAAGTCCGTTGTTGTACAAGCGCATGCGAGCTCACTTCCATGAAGCAGTATTTTACTCCGGCCTCGACCATCGCGCGCATGTGCTCTTGAACAGCCAATGCATCTGGTGTGGTGTGCGTCGCTGGTAAGGTTGTTCTTCCAATACGAACTGAAATGGTACTTAATAGTCCACAAAGCTCACCTTCAAGNGCACTGAACAGATCAAAAAGAAGGGTAGCAACCGTAGTTTTACCGTTGGTGCCGGTAACGCCTATGACTTTCATTTCTTCGCTTGGATTACCAAACCAATTTGAAGCAACAGCGCTCAATGCAAAAGCACTGTCTTTGGTCTGGATGTAATGAATACCTTCTCTGGTTTTCTCAGGAATTCTTTCACAAACTACTGCAATAGCACCTGCGTCTAAAGCAGTCTCGATGAAGTCGTGTCCGTCGACTTGAGTGCCAGAAATGGCCACAAATAAAGCGTTTTTCCCAGATTTTCTGCTATCGTAGCAAATGCTTTCTATAGCGATTTGGGTGTTCCCTATAATTTCTTGAATGCGAACGCCGTAAAGCAGGTCTTTTAGTAGTTTCATCGCAACACTAGTTTAACGGTGGAACATTGGTGGAGTGGTGTGCCTAGTACCGGTTCTTGTCTTACTACGCGACCTGTACCCTCAAGTGAAACGGCAAGCCCCTGCCCCTCTATAATTCGCATCGATGTGCGCGCGTCGAGTCCATTAAAGCTGGGTAGGAAGTTCTTTTGAAATGCTTGTTCGAATCGGTCTTCGGCGACTGAAGTGGTTCGAGCGGCTATCAGTTGCTCGCTGGTTAAAGTTGTCGGGGTTTCAGGCAATTGGCTGTATACTTCATCTGCGATGGCCTTAAATACGGGTCCGGCGACGATGTTTCCATAGTATCCTTTGTAGTAGTCTGGCTTGTTGATCACTACAATACAGCTGTATTTTGGGTCGTTGGTTGGAAAATATCCTGCAAATGAGCTTTGGTAGTCTTTTCCTCCACGCCAGTAGTTTAATTGACAGGTTCCGGTTTTGCCAGCAACGGGTATACGTTCGTCGTAAATATTTTTCGCGGTTCCCGACGCTACTGCACCTTCAAGCATAGCTTGAAGTTTTTCAACTACCTCTTGCGAGCAAATGGCAGGGTTGAGAACAGCGGTTTCAAAGTCCTCAACAATCCGACCGTGATCCATGATGCGTTCGACGATCTGGGGCTTAACCATGGTGCCGTTGTTTGCGACAGCATTGTAGATAGTCAACAGTTGAAGTGGAGTGAATTCTACACCGTAACCGTATGCCATCCATGGAAGTGAAATCCCAGACCAGCGATCGTCGTTGGGTTTGGGGATGTTTGGTGCGCTTTCACCTTTAATGGTAATACCTGTGTTTTTGTGAAAACCCCGACTGTAAAGAAAATCGACATAGTCGTCCGGATGCTGTTCGAAATGCTCTTGAACCAGTTTTACAATCCCTGTATTCGAGCTTACCTCAAAAGCTTTGCGTAATGATATAGTACCGTAACCGCCCTTACGTGAGTCTCTTACCTTCTTACCGTAAATAGTAACTACACCGTTTTCGGTATTGACCTTATCGCTGGTATCGGCCACTCCGGTTTCGAGAAGTGCCATGGCGCTGAGCAGTTTAATGGTTGAGCCTGGCTCCGTACGTTCCCAGACTGCGTAGTTGCGCAGCTCACTGTAAACACTGTCTGCATTACGCCCTAGGTTTGCCATTGCAACGATGCGTCCTGTTGCGACTTCCATGACTACTGCTGTCCCGTGATCTGCATCGTATTTTTTTAATTGGGCAAGAAGACTCTGTTGAGCAACATCCTGAATACGTGTGTCAATGGTGGTAAATAGATCGAATCCATCCACAGGNTCCACGGCTTGAGGATCATCAAGAGGCTTCCAGTCGTTACCGGTGATTTTTTGCATCAATCGGTTTCCTGGCTTGCCTTGTAGGTAATTACTGTAGTAACCCTCAAGACCGGCTTGCGCACCGTCTTTGTCGCGACCTATAGTTCTAGATCGAACGTCGGTAGCCATTTGAATGCGCTCAAGCTTTTCTTGAATAATTAAGCCGCCTTGAAAAGTTCCGCGAGAGAGAATTGGGTAGGATTTGACGCGTTGCAATTGGCTGTAATTTAAATCTGCCGCTAGCGGAATGTAGCGGTGTTTTTTATCCCGCTCACTGCGGAGGTAGCGTTCCCATTGCGCTGCGTTCCGCTTAGGATTGAGGATGGCTAATTTTTCACTGAGTTCACCAACATCCTTGTTAAAGACTGTCGGTTCCACAGTTAGCGCNTCAAAATGNATGTTGTAGACGGGTTTGGTGGTAGCGAGCGTTTTGCCGTCGGCGCTGTAGATGTCCCCTCTTTTTGCTTCAATAGGTCGGCGTTCGATAACCCGCTCTTGACTCTGTNNNCGAAGTTCNGGNCCCATGACTAGAGCGACATANAATAATCGGACGAGGATGATNAGGAAGAACGCATAAACGACNGCGCTGATCCATGTGATCCTTTTCTTTATTTGTCCNATTTCGANACTCANTCTNCCACAACTATTTTATCTGCNCGCTCCGTTGGNGCNGTNAGNCCNAATTCTTTTGCNTTNCGNAATACCTTACTCTCCAGCGAGAGNTCTGTTAATTTNTCNTTNGTTTCCGTGTATTCNGCTTCTAATTCTTGNCGGGCTTCACTTAGCTTCTCTATTTCGTGCACCTTTCGGTCTGCGCTATGACTCGTGTATATGGAGACTAGTGCTAAAAGGCTTAACCATGCCGCAAAAGGGAGTGCACGCAGGATGCCCTCATCACTGATACGCAGCGTTGCCCCAATTTTTGACGATATGTTATTCCACTTACTCATCGCGGTTCCATTCATGCTCTGAGCGTTCTGCGATACGCAGTTTTGCACTTGTTGCTCTTGGGTTTTTGGCGTTTTCTTCTGCGGTTGCCACTACGGGTTTTCTGGTGATGGCTTTGAACGGGAGTCGTTTTACACCAAAAAAGTCGGATTCCGTCTGTCCTGTAGCCTTCCCCTCCTTGATAAAGTTTTTGACCATCCGGTCTTCAAGGCTGTGGTAACTCATCACGACCAGCCGTCCACCTGGCGCTAATACATCTATACAGCCGTTCAAAAGGTCTTCTAATACTTCAAGCTCTTTATTGACCTCCATGCGCAAGCCCTGAAAAACCTGAGCTATGTATTTGTGCCATCCACCGCGTGGTGCAAGCGGTTCACATAATTCACGTAATTCAGCCGTCGTTTTTAGTGGCGATTGAACACGTGCAAGTAGTAATGCATGAACGAGCGGCTTGAGGGTTTTTAAGTCCGTATGTTTTCTGAATAAATCGTAGAGTGCTTGCTCCTCGTAAGTGGATAAAACCTCTTCTACTGAAATACCAATTGCAGGATTCATGCGCATATCTAACGGACCGTCGAATCGAATAGAAAATCCACGAGATCCTTCATCAAACTGGTGTGAGCTGACGCCGAGATCTGCAAGAATACCGTCTACATTTCGAGCCCCGTGCAGGCGGAGGTGGTTCTTTATGTAGCGGAAATTCGCCGCGATAAAGACAAGGTTTGGATGGTTGGGAAGGTTGTTTTTAGCGTCGGGATCCTGGTCGAAGGCATAAAGAGTACCGGTCGTTAATTGGTCTAAAATGGCTTTGCTGTGACCACCACCGCCAAAGGTTACATCTACATAAACCCCGTTAGGATCTATGTTTAACCCATCAACCGTTTCGGTTAACAATACCGGATTATGATATTCCA
>NYXD01000001.1 GCA_002685435.1 Cryomorphaceae bacterium
ATAACCAATTGATTATGAGGTGTTTGTTAATGTGATACAGGTCCTTTTATCCCAGCGTTTATTTCGATGTCAACATAATTCTCTTTGGGTGTGATGGGACATGAGTACCCGTCGGTATAGGCACAATAGGGATTATAGGCATAGTTAAAGTCCAATACCATCGTGGTTCCCTCGGGTTTAGTTATGTCCATGAATCGGCCCGTGCCGTATGTGCTCACTCCTGTAGTTTTATCCATAAAAGGAAGGAAGAGGTGGTCCTTGTATTCTTCCATCGCCATCAATCGCTTGCTTTGGTAGAGGAACAATTCTAAAGTTTGTCCGTGCAGGTCGAAGGTCGCCTTGGCATAACGGCGGTATTCTCTACTCACCCCTGAACTGGTGGCCATATTAAACCACGGTTCATTTTCGAGCACCATAATCTGCGCCTGAACAGCCATTTCCGCATTGTAGCTAAAGAATTCATGTCCGTGAAAGGCTGCGCACTCTTCAGCTTTGAGAGGACTCGTAGTAGAATCTGTATAAAAATCGTCCAATTCTTGTTGGTACTTCAATACCTCAATACGTTCCGTTGTGGCCAACGGAACCAAGTCCCCAACGACTTCATTGGGTACTTCAAAGCTCAGGCTGTAGTGGTCTATTTTCAGACCATTCCCTATTGCGCGTACAACACCAACGCCACGGCACTTGCCCATGTGGGGTGAATTCAGACGCTCGTTGAACCAAAAAGTGTTTCCCCTTCTATACCAATGGCGTTCGAAAGCCTCGAAGGTCCATGCGCTTTCTCTTCGGAAATAAGGTGCTGCCCAAGCTCGAAACGCTCCGGCGGTCCAATACTCAGCGCCGTCGGTACCTTGGAAGATACTTTCGTCATTATAAAAGGCTCCGAAATAGGTTGCTGAATCTGCAGTAGCTGCTGCCAGGTGCCATTTATCTATTAATGCATCAAGTGTTTCTTCCTCGGGGTGCGCATTGCGAATTGCTTCCGATATGTGATGACCTAGGCGATTGTTCCCTTCCTTGTTTAAGTGCAGTTCGTCGAATATGAACAGCGTTGGATCCACTAGTCCATTTTTATCAGTAAGCCAAGGCCAGCAGTCCATGAAGTGGTAGTTGTATGCCTGGGTCAATTCTTCGAGTTGACTGTTGACTGCCTTGTATCTCGCCAGGTGTTCCCATCGTGAATGAGACGGTTTTGGTGAAAGAAGAAATACAGGAAGATCAGGGTGCGCATGCTGGATCCAATTCAATAATTTCCAGGCATCCGAATAAATGTCAAATACTTCTCTTTGGTCTCCATCTTCACCTACATGCACAATATCATTGTCTCCCTCATAGATCACTAAGATGTCTGGATTAGTGGCTGAAATGAGCCCGTCTTTGTATTGGTATAAATCATCGAAACACGAGCCTCCGATGCCCGCATTGACCACTTCATATTCAGTGAAACTTTCGGCCATGTTGTCCCAGAGTCGGAAGGTGGAGCTTCCGGCGAAAACTATCCTAGTTTTTTCGTGAGGTAGTTTCTCAGTCGTTTTGACAATCCGACGCACCTCGCGGTCGTAATTCTGACCACATTGCCCCGAGGCGATCGGGGTAATTAGGAATGAAATGAAAAGAGTAATTAGAATACTTGTGCGCATGGTGAATATGTTAAGGCGAAACCTTAAAGTTAATTTCTTCAAGATTGTCTTGTAGATTAAAAGGTGAATAAAACCCCTTTAGTCTACGAAACAGCGTTTTGTCCTGTAATTGTCCGGCGTCGGTCTTAAATGTAGTTATTATCATTGTCAACGGTAAAGTTAAGCGTTCTGAAAGCCTTGATTTTACAACTGTTTCAGTCAGTTTTGAGTGCGATGTATGTCGTTTTCATTCCGCTGTTATTTAATAATCCTTTCGTTTACGAGGGGCTAACGGCCTGAAACTTCGATTAAATGTATTTCTGACCTATTAAAATTAAAAGTCCTGCGAAACGGGGATTTTAGAATGAAGACAAACAAAGAAATTTACTTAGGCGCACAAAAATTGGCCACCTCTTTCGATGAAGTTAGCGGGACGGAGGTCAAGATTGATGGCGAGACTTATTATAAAATCACGAATTACGATGCGATGCGGCCCTTCTTTATGAGCATCGTGAGTAATTCAAACCACTGGATGTTTTTATCGAGCACAGGCGGTTTGACAGCGGGTCGCAAAAACAGCAACTTTGCATTATTTCCATATTACACGGATGATAAAATAACAGAGTCTTCAGAGACTACAGGATCAAAGACATTGTGTTTAGTTTCTCGCTCAGGAAAAACGAGTCTATGGGAGCCGTTCTCCTCAAAATATGAAGGCGTCTACAATCTAAGTCGGAACCTTTACAAGAATTCTTACGGGAATAAAGTGAAATTCGAGGAAGTGAATCACGACTTAGGTTTAGCTTTTAGTTACGAATGGAATTCAAGTGATAAATTTGGTTTTGTACGTAAATCAGCCTTAATCAATAATGGCTCAGAGGCTGCTTCAGTCCAATTCATAGATGGACTTCAAAACTTACTTCCATACGGAGTTGAAGACGCACTTCAAAATGCAAGCAGCAATCTAGTAGATGCTTATAAAAAGTGTGAGCTAGAGGCGTCCGTAGGTTTAGGTCTGTTTTCACTTAGTGCGATCATAGTGGATAAGGCAGAACCAAGTGAGGCTTTACGTTCAAACGTAGCTTGGTCGCTCGGCAGGCCTAATGCGATAAAATTATTATCGTCAAAGCAACTGGATGCTTTCAGAAAAGGTGAATTCCCCACGCAAGAGGTCGATATCAAAGCCGAGCGAGGTGCCTACATGATTTGCGATACAGTAGAGTTAATTTCGGGTGCATCGGAGCATTGGAGTATTTTAGCTGATGTCAATAAAGGACCAGTAGAGGTGGCTTATCTAATGGCAGCTTTAGAGCATCCTGAAGTTTTGCTGGCTGAAGTTGCTGCTGACGTGGAAGAGGGTTCGGCGCATCTCGTGGAATTGGTTGCCGCTTCAGACGGCTTACAACTAACGAATGATCGTCTATTGAATATTCGGCATTTCGCAAATACCATGTTCAACATTATGCGTGGCGGGATATTTGACGACAATTATACCATCGAGAAGGCCGATTTCACTAACTACATTCACAAGGCAAATATTGAAGTATTTAAAAGAGTTGAGTCTACCCTAAAAGGGCTTGAAGAAACCTTTACGCTTCAAACATTGAAAGCTATCGCTGCTGAAGCAACGGATGCAGATTTCAAACGCTTGAGTTACGAATACCTCCCGTTAAAGTTTAGTCGTCGTCATGGTGATCCATCTCGTCCATGGAATAAGTTTTCAATCAATACGCGCAATGAAGTTGATGGTACTAAGATTTTAGATTATCAGGGAAACTGGCGCGATATTTTTCAGAATTGGGAAGCTTTAGCGCATTCCTACCCAGAATTTATGGAGGGAATGATCCATAAATTCTTGAATGCAACTACATTCGATGGATACAATCCTTACCGCGTCATTAAAGACGGATTTGATTGGGAAACTATAGAACCAGATAACCCCTGGTCTTATATCGGGTATTGGGGCGATCACCAAATCATTTACCTCCTCAAATTCCTTGAGTTTATTGAAGAATATTATCCGGGAACATTGAAGGAGTACTTCACTCAGGACCACTTTGTTTATGCGAATGTTCCTTACCGTATCAAGGAGTATGGAGATCTTCTAAATGACCCTAAGAATACCATTGATTTTGACCATGAGGCCGAAGAGGCTATTCAAGCAAAACGTGCAAGTCTCGGTATTGACGGGGCACTAGTCGTAGATGTGAATCAGGCTATTCATAAGGTGAATTTCATTGAGAAAATCCTGGCAACAGTGCTCGCTAAGGTTTCAAATTTTATTCCGGAAGGCGGAATTTGGATGAATACACAGCGCCCAGAATGGAACGATGCTAATAATGCATTAGTTGGTAACGGTGTCAGTATGGTAACGCTGTATTATTTACGTCGATTCTTAAGTTTTATGGATGAATTGCTTGCGGATGCAGGCGAAGAAGTTAAGATTTCAGCTGAATTAGCTACGTTCTTTTCAAGTGTGAAAACAACGCTCGAAGCCCATCAAAATTTATTGAACGGTTCCATTTCAGATGCGGATCGCAAGCTTGTCTTAGACGGTGTCGGTGAGCCAGCGAGTGCCTATAGAAAACGTATTTACGAAAAAGGCTTTTCTGGAACGTATACCTCAGTTTCTATAGCTGACGTACGTTCGTTTGCACAGACGGCAACAGCTTATATGGAGCATTCTATAGATGCAAACAAGCGTGGAGATGGTCTTTACCACGCTTACAACCTGATGACGGTTACGGCGACGGGCGTGAAGATTAACTATTTACCTGAAATGCTTGAAGGTCAAGTGGCAGTATTGAGTTCAAAATATTTGAGCGCTCATGAAGGTGCCGCAGTTTTAGACGCTTTAAAAGCAAGTGCATTGTTCCGTGAAGATCAATACAGCTATACTCTGTATCCGAACAAGGAGCTGCCCCGATTCGTAAATAAGAATTGTATTCCTTTAGCACGCGCTGAAGCCTCTGATTTGGTTAAAGCGTTAGTTGCGGACGGAAATAAAACGGTCGTACTGAGGGACCGCAATGGACAATACCACTTTAACGGAATGTTCAATAATGTAAACAGTTTGTATGCAGCCTTAGATGCACTGCCATCAAAATACGCATCTCTTATCGCTAAAGAACGTGCATTGCTAGCAACTGTATTTGAGGAAGTATTCGATCATAAATCTTTTACTGGACGTTCGGGTACATTCTTCGGTTACGAGGGACTGGGATCCATTTATTGGCACATGGTTTCAAAACTGCTTCTCGCGACCTATGAAAATACGAACGCGGCGCTGTCAGGTGATGATCCAGCGCTGGTAGGGAGAATGTTTGACCATTACTTTGAGGTTCTCGCTGGTATCGGTGCTCATAAATCGCCTGAGTTATATGGAGCATTCCCAACAGATCCCTATTCGCATACGCCGGGAGGAAAGGGCGCGCAACAGCCGGGTATGACCGGTCAAGTCAAAGAGGATTTGATCAGTCGTTTCGGAGAATTAGGTGTTCATGTTACGGGTGGCCAATTATCCTTTGAACCCAAAATCCTTCGTGTTGAAGAGTTTTTATCTGAGCCGAAAACATTCAACTACATCGCGTTGAATAACAAGAGTGCGCGATTAGAACTCGAAGCAGGTTCATTAGCCTTCACATATTGTCAAGTTCCTGTCGTTTTCAGTTTAGGAGAAACCTCGAGCATAAGAGTAATTACAGAATCGTCTACGAGTACTATTGAAGGAACTCACCTGGGCAAAGAATGGACAAATGAATTGTTCCAACGCACCGGTAAAGTGGTTCGATTGGAGGTAACTGTAGTAAAATAAGAATGGAGATGAAACGAGGACTAAGAAATGTAGCCGTAGTATTCCTATTGGCAGCAAGCTTATTTTCCTGTTCGTCTAAAGATACACCTATGACAAAATCTAAGGCCGCCGCTGAAATTTTAGGCAACCCTGAATACAGAGCCATTTCTTATGGAGGCTACCGTGGAAAGGATCGTGCCCATCAACCTACCGTTCCACAGTTGAAGGAAGATTTGAAAATCATGTCCGCCATGGGCATAAAGATTTTACGCATGTACAACCTACAATTGCCGCATGCAGCCAGCGTTTTAAAAGCTATTCGCGAATTGAAAGAGGAGGATTCGACGTTCGAAATGTACGTTATGCTGGGTGCTTGGATGGATTGTCAGGATGCATGGACGGACCATCCCGACCATGCTATTGAAGATGCAACGAACAATGAAAGTGAGATTCAGAAAGCGGTGCGTTATGCGAATGAATACCCCGATATCGTAAAGATTATTGCGGTGGGTAACGAGGCGATGGTGCATTGGGCTGCGAGCTATTTCGTTCATCCCTCAGTCATTCTTAAATATGTGAACTACTTACAGGAGCTGAAAAAAGTAGGGAAATTAGCACCGGATTTATGGATAACCTCCTCAGATAACTTCGCCTCTTGGGGCGGAGGAGAATCGGACTACCATATGCCTGAATTGGAGGCTTTGGTCAAGGCAGTAGACTATGTGAGTACGCACACCTATCCATTTCACGATACGCACTACAACAGCGCCTATTGGGAAAGTCCCGCCTCCGATGAAGAAGGGTATTCCGACCATGACCGTGTGCTTTCTGCTATGCAGCGTGCTGCTTTTTACGCACAAGGTCAATACGAAAGTGTGAAGTCTTATGTGCACGGAATTGATCCAGAAAAGCCCATACATATTGGCGAGACGGGTTGGTCTTCCGTCAGTGTCGGTTTATACGGCAATAATGGTTCTTTCGCCGCAGATGAATATAAGCAGGCGCTGTACTATCAAGCCATGCGTGAGTGGACCGAAGCTGAGGGAATTAGCTGTTTTTATTTCGAAGCATTTGATGAGCAATGGAAAGATCCCAACCATACGGATGGATCAGAGAATCACTTTGGTTTAATCACTTTAGATGGAAAAGCAAAGTTTGCCTTATGGGAATCTGTTGATAATGGGAATTTTGAAGGGTTATTAAGAGGAGGTAATACCATCACTAAAACCTTCGAAGGAGATACAACGACGATGTTACAAACGGTAAGTGCGCCTAAAAGAAGAAAATAATGAGTAGGATCTTAACGGTAGTTTTAGGTTTGTCGATTCTTACGTCATGTACGACAGAGCAATCAATAGAAGTAGAAAACAATACTTCAAGCGATTCTTCTACGTACTTCAAAGCAGTCTGTTATCATCCGGTTCCTGCTGGGGATACATTGCTCAGCTGGGAAACGTTGGATCAAGACCTTGCGCTCATGACGGAAGCGGGTATTACGACGATACGTGTTTATGTTCCTATCACTGACAAAGCAGTTTTGGATAAAATAGCGGCTGCGGACATGCAGGTAATCACAAGCTTTGGCTACAACCAGGACAGTGTTTATGATATTCTTTCGGGTAGTTTCATTGATTATGTGGCCCAATTCAAAGAACACCCTGCTATTTTCCTTTGGGAGTTAGGTAATGAGTACAACTACCATCCCGAATGGTTTGGCGACGATTTGAATAATTGGTACGATGCTTTAGAAGCGGCGGTAGACGCAATACACGCAATGGATACACAACATCTGGTATCCACTGCGCACGGAGAAATTCCTGATTCATTAGCGCTGTACAAAGGCCGTAATCTTGACATGTGGGGATTTAATGTCTATCGTTGGGACGTACCGGGGTCCTTCTTTGCGGATTGGGCAGAGTCAAGTGATAAGCCATTTTACTTCTCTGAGGTCGGGTCGGATAGTTATATGACTGCGGCTACAGATTCATTTGCAAAAGGCGAGAATCAAAAAGCACAAGCCGCTGCCGTAGCGAATATTCTCGATGAAATTTTAGCGTATGAGAATCAATTCCAGGGTATTTCACTCTTCTCTTTCACCGATGGTTGGTGGAAAGCGGGTAATCCTACTACGCAAGATATAGGTGGCTGGGCCCCGAACAGTTCTGGTGTGCCTTATGATGGTTCGCCGAATGAAGAATATTGGGGAATCGTAGATATTAATCGAGAGAAGAAGGAAGTTTTCGAGGTAGTTAAAGCACGTTTTAAAAATGCAAAATAGAATGAGAAAATCGGTTTGGTTCTTGATAACGGTCATTGGACTGGCCAGTTGCACAACGAAAAGTACATCGAACATGAATGTTTTTGAAACCTCCGCGAATGGCAATTTACATGTTGCGAAAAAAGAGTTTAAAAAGTCCGAGCAGCATTCGACCGTTTCGATTGACACGAAAAAAAGAAAACAAACCATTATTGGCTTTGGTGGTGCTTTCACTGAAGCATCAGCTCATAANATCAACTTACTAAGTCCTGAAAATAGATCAGCTATCATAGCAGCNTATTTTGGGGAAGAAGGTGCAGCCTATTCACTCACCCGTACGCACATGAATTCATGTGATTTTTCGGTTTCAAATTATTCCTACACGCCCGTTGAGGGAGATACAGCATTGGAGCATTTTACTATTGAATCAGACCGATCAGATATCCTTCCCATGATTAAAGATGCACAGGAGGTTTCAAAAGAGGGATTCAAAATATTCGGTTCACCTTGGTCTGCAGCACCATGGATGAAGGACAACAACAGCTACGTTGGAGGAAAGCTCAAAAAGGAGTACTATGATACTTGGGCCTTATTTTTTAGTAAATACGTAGATGCCTATCGTGCCGAAGGCATTGATATCTGGGGTTTTACTGTGGAAAATGAGCCGCACGGTAACGGTAATAATTGGGAGAGTATGCATTATTCCCCTGAGGAAATGACTGACTTTGTCGTCAATCATCTGGGTCCGCAGTTAGAAGCTGAGGGTATGGGAGACCTCGTCATTATGGGATACGATCAGAACCGTCAGGGTGCACCCGAATGGGCAGATGTCATGTACCGTGACGATACAACAAAACGTTATTACGACGGTATGGCTGTGCATTGGTATGAGAGTACCTATGATTATTTCCCAGCAACTCTGGATTATGTTCGAAATGCTGCGCCTGATAAGATTTTACTCCAAACAGAGGCATGCGTGGACAATCAAGTGCCTGTTTGGCGCGATGATGCCTGGTATTGGCAAAAAGAGGCGACAGATTGGGGCTATTACTGGCGCGAAGAAGAAAACCGTCATCTGCATCCTAAATACGCACCAGTGAATCGCTACGCAAGGGATATAATTGGATGCCTAAACCATTGGGTTCAAGGATGGGTAGATTGGAATATGGTTTTAGATACACAGGGCGGGCCTAATTGGGCTAAAAACTGGTGTATTGCACCCATTATCGTCGATCCCGAAAAAGACGAGATTTACTACACACCGCTGTATTATGTGATGAAACATTTTAGTAAGCACATCCGTCCTGGGGCACAAGTACTGGCGGTGGATCACACCGATAGCGACCTGATGGTAACGGCAGCTGAAAATGAAAATGGCTCCATCGTTGTAGTTGTCTTTAACGAGGGCGAGCAGCCACGAAGTTTTGATTTGAATATTGATGGAACGGAGCGATTGATTGCTATTGATGCGCAAGCTCTTCAAACCATAGTAATAGAACCTAGACAATAAACTTATGAGTGAAGTAGCGTCAACAAAAGTCCCCATGGGCCAGAAGATTGCTTTTGGAGTTGGGATGTTAGCGAATCAGATGTTTCCAGCTGCCATGAGTATTTTTATGGTCGTATTGGTACAAGACTTAGGTTTTCCTGGATGGATGTGGGGTGTAATATTTTTTGCTCCACGTGCGTTCGATGCTGTGCTTGACCCCATCATGGGATTCATTTCAGATAATACGCGTTCACGCTGGGGACGACGAAGAAAATACGTATTCATAGGTGCCTTGTTAATGGGGGTTTCCTTCATTCTATTGTGGCAGGTATATCGCGAGAATACGCTTTCTTACAACTTCACATACTTCATGCTCTGGTCATTTGTTTTCTACCTAGGCCTCACCATTTTCGGTGTGCCGTATGTAAGTATGGGCTATGAAATGAGTAACGACTTTCATGAGCGCACGACCGTTATGGCCATATCACAATGGATTGGTCAGTGGGCTTGGGTCATTGCACCTTGGTTTTGGGTAATCATGTATGATCCCGACTGGTTTCCATCAGGAGATGTTGCTACACGAACCTTAGCGGTATGGGTAGGTATAGTCTTTACCATTTGTGCAATGGTGCCCGCAATTTTCATCAAAGGAGAATCTACTTTAGACCGGACAGATTATGAGTCGCTGAGTCTTGGAAATATCATTCGTAGCTTGGGTAGTATCCGACGCAGCTTCGTTGAAGCGTTTGCGCTACCGTCATTCCGAAAACTATGCATCACGACCTTTTTAATCTTCAATGGCTTTAATACGATAGCGAGCTTTACCTTCTTTATTATAAAGAGTCATTTATTCAACGACGATGCTTCAGCAGTGGGCGTTTGGCCAACTTTGTTCGGAAGTGCAGGTGCGCTGGTCACTACTTTTTTAGTGATTCCAATTGTGGCGCGTATGTCGAAGAAATTGGGTAAAAAACGTGCGTTTATAATTTCTCAAAGCATCTCCATTGTTGGTTATATCATGCTCTGGTTCTTAATGGTTCCGGGAAAACCATACCTATTTTTGTTCGCTCTACCGTTCCACTCTTTCGGTATAGGTGGCTTGTTTACCATCATGATGTCTATGACTTCAGATGTTTTGGACATTGATGAATTGAAAACTGGAAAACGTCGTGAAGGTGTGTTTGGCGCTATTTATTGGTGGATGGTTAAGCTTGGCTTTGCTTTTGCGGGAGCATTGAGTGGCTTAATTCTTACGTTGGTGAATTACCAAAGTGGAGCAGTGGCTCAGCCTGAAGGCGCTGTGGACCAATTAAGAATAGTCTTCTCTGGTTTACCTATACTTTGTACGCTCATTGCTATTGGGGTGATGTGGAATTACAGTATCGATGAAAAATATGCGCGAGAGGTCCGCGCAAAATTGGACCAACGAAATCAATAAATCGAATAATTTTTAAGGCGTAATTATGTCGTTTAGAAAGGAAAAATTCATGTCATTGGCAGGCATTACTGCCGTAGAACACCCTTTAGAAGAGCTGAAAAGTATGAGCCGCGGTTTGCTTAATGATGGGATTCATGGCATTTGCTTTAGTGCTTACGATGAAGGCCAGCAGCCTGGTGACGAACTTACTGAGGCGCAGGTTCGCAGAAAATTGAGTATTCTTAAGCCGTACATCTCCTGGGTGCGCACCTTTTCATGTACCGAGGGCAATGAGTTCATCGCTCAGATTGCAAAAGAAATGGGTATCAAAACTCTCGTAGGAGCATGGCTAGGGGACGATCTAGAGAAAAACGAAGCAGAGATTGCAGGTCTTATCGCTTTGTGTAAACAGGGTGCAGTGGATGTTGCTGCAGTAGGTAACGAAGTATTGTACCGCGAAGATCTTGAAGCGTCGGTTTTGGTAGAATACATCGAGCGTGTGAAAGCTGAGGTTTCTGGTGTTCCTGTGGGTTATGTAGATGCCTATTATGAGTTTACAGATCATCCAGAAGTATCAGATGCATGCGATGTCATCTTAGCAAATTGCTACCCCTATTGGGAAGGCTGCGCTTTAGATTATTCGTTGATGTATATGAAACAGATGTATATGGAGGCAAAGATTGCGGGTAAGGGCAAGCCTGTTTTAATCACTGAAACGGGTTGGCCGAGCAGCGGTCAAAGCATCGGTGGTGCGCAGGCTTCGTTTGAGAATAGCTTGAAGTATTTCATCAGCGCTCAGCGTTGGTCTGCCGCTGAAGATATTCCTATGTTCTACTTCTCTTCGTTTGATGAAAGTTGGAAGATTGAAAAAGAAGGTGATGTAGGTGCCTCTTGGGGACTTTGGGACAAAGATGAGCAACTGAAGTTTTAACTGGATCAATAGTACCGAGAACTGCGCGATTTAGTTGCATCTTTGCCGCATGGAACACAAAAGCGGTTTTGTCAATATCATCGGGAATCCCAACGTAGGGAAGAGCACCCTGATGAATGCTATGGTCGGTGAGCGATTGAGCATCATCACGCCTAAGGCTCAGACGACGCGTCACCGGATCTTTGGGATCTTGAATGAGCCTGAATACCAGATTGTCTTTTCAGATACGCCAGGAGTCATTCAACCAGCGTATAAAATGCAAGAGCACATGATGAAATTCGTGTCGGATGCTTTTGAAGATGCTGATGTATTCTTGTATCT
>NYXD01000104.1 GCA_002685435.1 Cryomorphaceae bacterium
ATGTTCCTTTAGATAAAGAGATGTTTAATATCAATTCCAGTGAATTTGAAGGCTTTTATCGTCTGTAAAAACGAATGAAAAAACTAGACCTTTACGTCTTAAGAAGTTTCATCAGACCATTGATACCTACGCTAGGCATCATGGTCTTTTTCTTTTTGATGCAAATGGTTTGGAAATATGTAGATGACCTAGCGGGAAAAGGAATCGAGTGGTACGTTTTACTAGAACTTTTGTTTTACTGGGCAGCAAGCGTAGTCCCTTTTGCACTGCCTGTTAGCGTATTATTTGCGTCGCTTCTCACGTTTGGAAACTTTGGTGANCATTATGAGCTCGCNGCAATGAAAAGTTCNGGNATTTCTCTNTTNCGNGGNATTCGTTCNCTNATTATACTNAANATTGCAATTGCCTTTGGAGCNTTTTATTTCTACAANAACGTNATACCNGTNGCTAACCTCAAAGGNCAAAGNCTNCTNATNAANATNTCTAAGAGTAANCCCGCNTTTCANATNACNCCNGGTATCTTTTACAANGGTTTTCAAGGCTACAGNATTAAAATCGGNAGCAAAGANGGNGACGGNGAGCAATTGCTNAANGANATNTANATCTATGANCANAANGAGGCAAAAAAAGGNAANCTAAANGTATTAACAGCTGCNACTGGAATGATGCGTCCAGTCGCNGANNATCAATATCTTGAAATTGAACTNCACAACGGCGCNACCTACGAGGATATNGATAAGAAATTTCGTGANGAGCGGNAGAAAATGCCTTGGGCANGNAGCNCCTTCGACACNGCCTACCTCCGCTTNCCNCTNACNAANTTTAGCAATGCCGACTTATATAANNCCCGCCGCAAAGATTTNATGATGATGAATACCCTACAGTTGAAAGAAACTGCAGATACCCTCGCTTTACAAATTGCNGAGCGTCAGCAAAACTTCACTAAAAATTTAAAGGGGAAATATAAATTCGATTACATCGATGTGGCTAGCGGCGTATCAACAAATATTGAAAAGGAGAATGTCATGGGCAACTTGCTNAGCGGCATGCGACTTAGAGCCTCTCAAAATGCCATTCGGCTTGCACGAAGTAATCTTGATTACCTCAAACAAATGCAGCGTGAGATGAACTGGCGCAGAGAAACTAGAATACGTCATTACCTAGAATACTATAAGAAGTTTGCACTTGGCGCAAGTGTGTTAATCATGTTCTTTATTGGAGCTCCACTTGGTAGTATTATTCGTAAAGGCGGTATCGGCTTACCTTTAGTTATTTCCACTATTGCCTTCCTAATATTTCATATTTTAAATACCACTTTTGAAAAAATGGGTAGAGAGCTTTTGCTTGATCCCGCTGTTGCCATCTGGTTGCCCTCTTTAATTCTAGCTCCTATCGCACTTTGGCTTACGAAGAGTGCTTCGAGCGATACTGCCCTTGTCTCNGGCGAATGGTTTAGTAAAATCATGGCTCGATTAAACTCTAAGNAATCATAGTGAAGAAACTTCTAATTCTTTCTAATAAGGTGCCATATCCATCTCAAGACGGTAGCTCTATTGCGATGGCGAGACTTCTCGAAGATTTGATAGCGTTACGGACTTTTGAAATCACATATGGTGCATTGAATACTAAAAAACACTTTAAAGACCCGAATGATATTCCAATTGATATCAAGAGAGCCATCAACTTGAAAGTTGTTAACGTGAATACCTCTCCCACGATTTATTCGGCATTAAACAATCTTTTGTTCTCTCGCGCCCCTTATCATTCTATCCGTTTCTTAGTAAAGCCCATGATTAAATGGTTGCGCGGTTTTAAAAAGAACCAATTCGACTATGTTNTCTTGGAAGGTGCTTTTATGGGCGATTATTTAAACGAAGCGAAAAGAATAGGTCAACACTGCACCTTACGAGCGCATAACCTGGAACATAGAATTTGGGAAAGAACCAGTGAAGCAGGTACCAATCCATTAAAAAATTGGTATTTGACGCTTCAAAGTAAGCGGTTAAAAAAATTTGAAATTGGGTTGGTTGAAAAGGTCGATACCGTCTGGAGCATTAGCGAGGAAGATAAAAAATGGTTTGAAAAATTTAATCCAAAAACTACTACCATAGCAGTTTCCATACTGCATCAAAAACCAGTATCAAAGTTAGCCCCGTTGGCTTGTTTTCATCTCGGCGCCTTGGACTGGGAACCCAATTTGCAAGGTTTAGATTGGTTTTTAANATCGGTATGGCCTGCGGTTCTTGATAAAATTCCAAATGCAACGTTCCACATTGCAGGGAACAATCCCCCACAGCACCTCAAAAGCGATGAAGGAAAGAACTACATTGTTCACGGTCGAGTGCCCGATGCAGAAGAATTTGCTAAATCTCACGGTGTTGCAATAGTACCGCTATTAGCCGGTTCTGGGATTCGAATCAAAATGATTATGAATGCTTCGTGGGCTATTCCGATGGTTAGCACAAGAATTGGCGCTGAAGGGCTCTTCAATGAGAGCAATCAGGGAGTTTTACTCGCAGATTCAGCGGAAGACTTTGCCTCTGCTCTTATCGAGCTCTTGAAAACGCCAGAGAATGCAACCACAATTGGCATGCAAGCTAATAGGCATATACTTAGTAGTTTTGGCCCAAAATCTATTCAGGAAAATATAGCATCGGCATGGTCAGTTTAGCAGTAATAATTTTCCTAGGAGCCTTGAGCTTGATTGCGTTGACCTATGTTGTTTATCCGTTATGGCAATTAATCTTTCCAGGAAAGCCCATAGACTTCACCGGTGAATTCACGCCTCCCTCAGTTAGTGTTGTTTTTGCTGCATACAATGAATCAGCAATTATTGAGGCCAAGATTCGGAGTATCTACAGTACCAACTACCCTATTGATCTGCTTTCAGTTTGGATCGGCAGTGACTTAAGTAATGACGGAACTGATGACATCATACGTAATTTACAAAGTGAGTTCCCACAACTTAATCTTCATGTTAACGACAATCGTTCAGGTAAATCGGCGACTATCAATTTATTAGTTGAACGGACTACTGCTGAAGTTATCATTGCTACGGATGCGAACATTTTATTCAAAGAAACCACCATTGAAGAGCTCGTACGCCCAATCGCGCTTCAAAAAGCAACAGCTGTTGCGGGCACGCTAGCCTATGAAGCTGGTGGTGTTACGAATAGTACAGCGACCAATGAGAAGGCTTACTTATCGCTTGAAAATGCCATTCGTCGCGCCGAAAGTAGAAAGCACGGTATTTGCTTTGGTATGGAAGGTGGACTATACAGCATGAGAAAATCCTACTGGAAGCCTATTCCACCCAATACTTTCATGGAAGATTTCTTTCAAACTGTCCAGCTTATAGCGCGCGATCAAAAGGTATTGTTTAATGAAGCTGCTATTGGATTAGAAGATGTAAGCACCTCATTACGTGAAGAGTATAAACGGAAGATTCGTATAAGTATTGGTAATTGGCAGAATTTAATACGCTTCTATCCACTGCTATTTAAACACCCCTACCCCTTTGGCATTCTTTTCTTAATGCACAAAGTGTTGCGTTGGTTGACCCCGCATCTTTACCTCATAGCCCTTATCGCAGGACTCTTTACTTCGCAATGGTTGATCTCAAGTATTATACTTATTGGTCTTCCTGTTTCACAGTTTATTCTCATGTCCTTCGGATTGGCCACACCTTTAGCGTATTTTTACGCAATGAATGCAGCGCTTTTTATTGGCTTCCTTAGGTATTTGAAAGGAGTAAAATCAAGTGTTTGGCAACCTACTAAGAGAAATCAGCATGAGTCTTAATACCATAGAAGAAGCATTAGAAGATATTGCCAAAGGCAAAGTTGTTATTGTCGTTGATGACGAAGACCGCGAAAATGAAGGTGATTTCGTTGCAGCAGCAGAACTAGTCTCTCCAGAAATGATCAACTTCATGGCTACAGAAGGTCGTGGATTGATTTGCACTCCTATTTTAAGTCGCAGGGCAAATGAATTGGATCTGCCGCCAATGGTATCGAACAATACCGATCCAAACAATACGGCTTTCACAGTGAGCATAGACCGCATAGGAGCAGGCTGTACCACTGGTATAAGCGCTTACGATCGTTACATGACTGTAAAAGCATTGGTAGATCCTACATTAACTCCCGACCTATTAGCAAGACCAGGACACATATTTCCGCTTATTGCTAAAGATGGTGGTGTACTACGTCGCGTCGGACACACCGAAGCAGCTGTAGATTTGGCAAGACTTGCGGGTTTAGCACCTGCAGGAGTGATTGTCGAAATCATGAATGAAGACGGAACTATGGCTCGGTTACCNCAACTTAAAGAAATAGCGGTTAAGCACGAGCTCAAGATTATCACTATTGAAGATCTAGTCGCCTATCGAATGTCTAAAGAAAGTCTTATTGAACCCGAAGAAAAGGTCCAAATAAGCACGCCGCATGGTGAATTTACGCTTCATGCATTTGAACAAAAAACGAACCATCAAGTCCATTTAGCGCTTACCATGGGTGAATGGCAGCTAGATGATGTTGTACCGGTTCGAATTCACAGTGCAGGTATTGCAAATGATATTTTTCACTTGCTCACTAGTAATGAGAGTTCGCGTTTAGAAAAGGCATTAAAAGGCATTGCTAGTAAAAAACGTGGTGCGATAATTTACATGAATCAAGAACCAAATGGTGACCGATTATTAAATAGAATTCGTTCCTTCAAAAAGGATACAGATACAACAAAACCCAGTTTTACCAAGGACACTCGTGACTTCGGTATAGGTGCTCAAATCATTCATNATCTCGGTATCAGAAAGGTCGACTTATTGACGAACAACCCCATCAAACGTATAGGTGTTAGCGGTTACGGTATTGAAATTGTGAAAAATTCCAATTTGGAATGATTAACTCAAACAGCATAGCCCTAGCGATAAAGTTTTATCGTCAACGTCAGAATATTCCTTCATTNGGATGGGTGCTTGCTGTAACGGGAATTAGTGGCATCCTCGAAACGCTTCCTATTCTCCTTTCACTACCGTTAATCAGAACCTTGTTTTTAAGTAGTGAGTATGTTGTATTAGGCAACACGAAGATTGAACTGGAACACTATGTCNTTGCATTAATGCTTCTTTTATTGGTTCGATTGCTTATTGGANTCTATAGCCAATATGTAAACGCATCAACACGCATTCGCTTGTTAGCGGATTTTAGAGTTANTTCCACCGACTTGGAGCGAGAGAAGATGAAGACCGTCTTTGGTAAAAGTGTCCAAAGCATCAACTTTTTACTCGTCGGTTGGTCGCAGCTACTGCCTGGCATGCTTTTTACCTTAGCCGGTATCTCGTTATTCCCTTCATTCGGAATCATCATAACAAGTATTTTACTCCTTTGGCTTATTCCCATGCGTATTCTTAAAAAGCAACAAGATGAATCGCACGAAAAAGTCAGCGCACTGCAAGCAAACCTGGAAGAGAACACAACTACAACCGAACAGTGGCGCGATGCACGCTTTAAAGCNGCAAAGCTAGATAGTTTCAATAAAAATCTCAGAGAATTCATAATAGTCAGTACCCTTATCATTGCATTATTCGCAGCCCATGCTATAGGTATATCGTTTGATGGTAATTCTCTTCTGGTCGTATTAATGCTGTTAAGAGGCTTACAGCAATTATTTACGGGTTATATCATGGCCCAACAAGTCGCTGCGTTGAAAGGATATTTGATTGAATTTTCATCCTAGACTGATCAAGCGCTTTNATGGTATTTATTACCTTNGTATAAATTTTTAAACCNAACCAATGAAGAAGCACTTTTTATCCGCATTTGTGGCGATAATGGCCTTCTGCAGCTGTCAATCAGACGTAGTTGATCCTACTGCCATTGATATCACTGCAGCACCCGTTGTCGCTCTACCATTAGGGGAGATTGGTCTAACCATGGATCATTTACTCATTCCTGATAGTTCACTCATTTTTGATGACAATACCACTTATAAAGTGATAGTAGCGCAAGACAGCGTTTTTGGTATCGATGTTAATGATCTCATAAGTATACCTGCACAATCCCCATCAAATAGCAGTATATCAATGGGTACGGTAGCTGTTAATAATGTTTCATTGACTCAAGACATCGCATTAGGCGCTGTCGCAGCAGATGCAGGTTTAACAGCAATTTCAAGTGCTCATGGTAACAATTCATTATTCCCACCATTGAGTGAAACTAATGTCGGCACGTATGGCGGCAGTGGCTTTGGAACCTTCACGAGTGCATCGTTTTCAAACGGAACATTAACCTTAGGCTTGACTAACGATTGGCCAGTACCTGTGAGTATGGGAATCGATTTGGTAAACTCATCCACTGGTTCGACCATTTTAACTTATGCAATAAATAATATCGCTGCTAATGGCGGTACGGGTAGTGATACAGAATCATTAGTAAACATTACTCTTCCAAACAATATCGGCTTTAAAATAACGTCACTAACCTCGCCCGGTTCTGGAACGAGTCTCGTTGCGATTGATACTACTGATAATTTAGAGCTGGCCATTTCTTCCGCTGATTTGGAAGTATACACTGCGGTTACTCAAATAAATACACAAGATATTAGTTCAGANACGCAATATGTAGATCTTAGTACAGGCGGATCAGAAGAGTTAAGGGAATTAATGTTTAGCACTGCGAGCTTCGACTATGAATTCGTTTCTACGTTAGCAGAGAACTTAGAATTAAATTTAAATTTCCCAGGATCGGATCAGAACGGTACCGAAGTCGATACTACTATTACCATCGCTGCAGGTGCGACTACAACTGGATCTATAAACCTCAATGGTACTATCCTTGACTTAACTCAGGATACGAGCCAGAATCACAGTAGACTTCCGATTGCTGTAGCTGCCACACTCGTGGGATCTGGTAACCTCGTGAATATAGATAGCTCGGATGCATTAGATATGACGTTCGAAATGACCAACTTACAATTTGGTCATATTAAGGGATACTTCGGTTCACAACAAATTACCATCGATCCAGGAGCAGTAGATTTAGCCATAGATTTCTTAGAAAACTTTGATGGAGAAGTTTCTTTCGCTGAGCCGAGTATAGCTATGGCGATTACAAACTCTATTGGCCTACCTATTCAACTTGCTTTGGACTTCAATAGTTACAAAGACGGAACAGCTTATGGCTTAAACGGCCCCGATTATGTGCTACCCTATCCTACTATTTTAGGCAACACATCGACTGGAACTATATCCTTCGATAATACCAATTCAAGCATAGTCGACGTATTTACTTTGCCCAAAGACTCCATTACCTACGGCGGTTCTGTCAATATTAACCACGATACTGCAACTTTTGGAACGGAAAACTTTGTAACCAATTCTAGTAGTATTTCAGGAGATCTATTAATGGAGATGCCCTTCTTTTTCACAGCTACCGGTCTTGGTTTTTATGATACACTAGCAACAAATCAAACAAATTCGAGTATTCTTCCAGACGATGCTGAACTTGAATCTGCTACGTTACTATTACAGACAACGAGCACGTTACCGCTTGATGCATCTTTGACGTTGTCTTTTTATGATGCAAATTGGAATACGCTACTCGTCAAGAATTTGGGGTTAATGGAAAGCGGCGTTCCTGACTCGAATGGTATAGTCGTCGCACCAAACACTTTTGATGCAGAGCTTGAATTGGATGCAAATGAGGCAAAAGCAGTGCTCGATGCCGTTCACATTACGGCAGAAGCAACAATGGCCACTTACAATGCCGGGTCAGACCCTGTAAAACTTAGAACAGACGCGACGCTTCAGATAAATCTAGGTGCGCAGTTCAAAGTAAATATTACTCTTTAATCCCTCAGTTATCATGAAAAAGACACTTACATTATTCTTTGCTTTGGTTACTGTTTTCGGTAACGCTCAAGACTTTTCTACATTTGGATTGGCAGCTAATCCGGGGAATCTCGCTCAAAATGCAGGAGCTGATCCTATGACTAAATTTCACCTACAATATTTCGGTGTACAGAACAACTTAAATATGAGTGAAACTGCAGGTAACCTTTTAGCCAGCAGTGATATTCTACAGAATTTCCACAACCTCTCATCTGATATCTTCTCTCTCGGGAATGAAACGCAAATCGATGCACTACAGGTTGGAATCAAAATCGGTGCTAATTTTTTATTCGTAGGAAATTCTACGAATATTGGGATGGAGTTTACGCTTGACAATGACCTTGCTAGCTTTGTTAAAAATGGTATGGCCGATGCCAATGGTGATCTAGATCTTAATTATTCAGGCAACTTTAATGCATTAGCCATGCGTTTTCAATTGACCAACGCTACTTACTTCGGCTTTCAGCGCAGCATTATAGAAGATAAGCTTCGTTTCGGTGTTACCTACCATAGGAATAGTTATGTCGCAGGCGCTAATTTATCAACGAACGCCTTTAGTATTACAAGTTCGGAAAACACAGCAACCGGCATGAATACTCTAAGCTTGGATTATGACTTTGCTTTGGCGGCTACGGGCGTTTTTAGTGACGATACACCGCTGGATAGTTTAAACCAGTTATCGATTGATGGCATTACACCTTATACTCTGCTTAAAGAGCGTAATATCAGTGGCTTAGTGAACTATGCCACATCTGGCATTGAATCAAATGGGACCATTGGATTTGGATTAACCTTCAGCCCTATTCAGCAATTGGACTTACAACTTTCCATAAGTGGTTTAGCTGCAAGCGATATGAATTTTGCTAGTACCGTAGGAAAGCGCCTTTCCGGAAATGCGAACATAGACGGGTTTTCATATAATAGTGCAGCAGGTGATACATTAGGAAGTGCAGTCTCCGCCTCTATCGATGATTATACAGAAACTATTCAAAACGGTATCAGTACTGCTTTAGTAGATGCTTCTCAAGCGTTAACGTACCGTACTCCTCAGGTGACTAATGTTGCACTTAACTATAAGTTCACCAAATACAGTTATGTAGGTGTGCACTATGTAGATCGCAAGAACTCTTGGAACGATTATACCTACATGGGCTTCAATACAATGCTTTGGCTTGGTCGCAATGTTCAGCTTAAAGGTGGTTATTACATGGCTATGGACGAATTCCATAACGATCGAGTTAACGCCGCCGTGCAGTTAAGGTTAACACCTGTAGTCCAATTTTACATAGGAACTACAACTGTGGGTGATATGGCAACTATATCCAAAGAGCTAATCAATGGTCGTATGGGAGTCGGAGCTTCTACGAGCTCAATAAATATAAGTACCGGGGTCAGCATGGCTCTTTTTGACAATCGTTTCAAAAAAGACGATAAAGTAAAAAAAGGAGAAGCCGTTCAATCTTTATCGCCAGCGGATAAAGAAAAAGTCGAAGCTGCACACAAAAATAGCGAGACTACGAAGGGCAATAAATAATTACTTACCGGATTTAGTTAAGGCTCAGCATATCGCTGGGCCTTTTTTATGCCAATAATTCTCTTAATAGGTACATAGGCTCACGACTTGCATCTAGTACCTTACAATTCAAATTCAGATTTCTACTTAAAGTAATTGCGCACTCTTTTTGCGCTTCTACAAAGGAGACATATCTCTTTGCATCATTTTGGTTAATATATGCTTTTGCGCCCGTCTCACTGTCAACAACCTGTTTACCCACAAAATACTCTTCGTTTAGCTCTAATTTTGCATGCGACATAAATATGCAGCGCACCGAATGTCCTTCGAATGCTAACAAAGCTGCCGCATCAAGTATTTCTTCCAAGTTTTCTTGGAATAAATCAATAAACAAAATGACTTGGCTCCGCCGCGGTATTTTGGACATCAGCGCTTCTATTTCGAAGGCAATATTTGCATTTTTCTTCGATTCTCCGTCTTTTTTGGACAAATGACTCAGCATTAGCTTAATCCATTCACTCGTGGCTTTTGACTCAAAGAAATGACTCCCCGTTTCATTAATCTCAAGCATTCCCATGCCATCGCGTTGCTTTTGGAGTATTGTTCCAATAAGTGTAAGCAATTGAACCAATGTGGTCCATTTGGAGTCAGGTGATGGCAAATGCATACTAGAACTAGAGTCCACTACAAAATAGGTTCTTAAGTTCGATTCTGCCTCGTATTGTTTCAGCAAGTATTTGTCTGTTTTAGCTAAAACAGACCAATCTATATGTTTAGGGGNATCNCCAGGNACGTAGGCNCTGTGTTGNGCGAATTCAACACTNTATCCAAAATCNGGGCTTTTATGCAAACCTGTCATNAANCCCNGGACTCTTTCCTCTGCCCACCAAACCAGCGANGCTATNTCATGCTCATTCACAATTNCTNCCTATGTATGGGTTAACTTCTNTCTTGCCCAGTTAGANAGGTTAAGATAATCCAATGGTACTTCGCTGCGAAANAACTCTAGCATTAAAACCAATTTCATTTTTAACAACTCAATNCGNGCAATAAGTTCTTCNGGNAAACCGCCNCGAATCATNTGAACTCTATTCGCNATTCTTATATGATCAAGNAGTNTNTCNGACTCTTTNAGGGCTTTCGTNTANTANTCTTCGAANGTNTGTTCAAATCTTGCNCTNACCCCCATATCTAGNAGATTACANACNTTAATNATGTCGTCCTTAATCTTAAANGCNAGATTGAANGTACCATTACTGNAGTANCCTTTGGTTATGGATTGTATGTTNCTGTTNATTGCTAATGCCTCTTGATAAATGGGNTGACTTACTTTTGTATCCATGNTTAATTGGGTTTANNATTNGCNTTAATTTGAATNAGATGTACTTCCTTTCGANTTAGTTCTTGNAGTAAATCGNAATACANCTGTTTTANNCNTTCAACCATCTCTTCTAATCCAGGTAGATAAATCTCTTTGGGCCATTGNCCGAGCANNCTCCATANTTCAGCNACTCTGAGNACGAAGTTTTTATACATCNCTATNTGCNTTTGNANGGANAATGAATCTTGATAATTAACAATNGTTTCAGATAAATGGTAGTTGCACCTTTGCATTGCTGCATGCAAGTANGGTCTNNGGCGCTNATCTAAACGCTTNAGGGCATTGTACGTTAGTTGCTGTACTTCGAATGANTNTTTNCTCTGAATGATACTTTTGGACTCATACATNAGGTGNTNATTTTTTATNGTTTNTGGTAATAGNCCACTNTNTTATAATTGTCGCTCCCAATTNAAATGGACATGATAGGNCGTAGTAAGCGAANTAGAATTAATAAANNGTCATAGGATTCAATTGNTTTTNTTCATAANGTTTTAAATCTACGCTCAAAACATGTCATTATTATNCATTNTTGATAACTCTACTTTATCAACATTAGCTACTTTAGGCGCATGATTATTACAAAGACCCCTTTTAGAATTTCATTTGTTGGTGGAGGTAGTGACCTTCCTGCATATTTCGAAAAGCAGCGCGGTGCTGTGCTAAGCACGAGTATCGACAAATACATGTATATCAGTACCCATGCTTTTTTTGAAAAGGATAAAATCCGTTGTAAATATTCTCAAACAGAAACGGTCGATGATGTAAAAAACCTACAGCATCCAATCTTGCGTACTGTATTAGAAGATTTCAATCTAAATGGTATTGAAGTAAGTTCTATTGCGGATATACCGGGTGGAACCGGGATGGGGAGTAGTTCCAGTTTTACAGTAGGTTTACTTCACAATCTAAGTGCTTTTACGGGACGTTCGTACGGTAAAAAAGAATTGGGCGCTGGCGCATGCCGAGTAGAAATAGACTTACTGAAAGAACCCATAGGAAAGCAAGATCAATATGCTGCGGCCTTTGGAGGCTTGAATGTCATTGAGTTTAACCCAGACGGCTCCGTGTCCGTAAATCCTGTTCTTATTTCTAACGAAACCAGAATGACCTTAAATACCAACTTAAAACTCTATTACCTAGGCAATCAGCGCTCTGCAAGCGCAATTTTAGCAGAACAAAAAGAAAATACCTCTCAAGAGTCTAAGTTTCAAGCCTTGACCACTATGGTAAGTCTGGTTTACAAATTACGCGATGCATTAGAAGCGGGCAATCTCGATGATTTCGGTTCGTTATTGCACGAAAATTGGCTATTAAAACAGCAATTGGCTTCCGGAATTACCAATCCTAGGATTACTGAGGCTTATGCTGCTGGTCGAGAAGCAGGTGCTCTTGGTGGCAAGCTTCTAGGTGCTGGCGGAGGTGGATTTATGCTATTCTACGCTCCTACTGCTGCGCACGTATCGTTAGATGAGGCAATGAAGAAAATTGAAGCCGAGCCTTTTGACTTTAATATGGAGACAGAAGGATCGAAAATCATACATGTCGAAAGATAAATTTACAGGAATACAACGTATCGATAAATTCGCTACTTTTGCGGCTCAATTATTCATTAATTAACGGGGTTTCGGACCCTTTTAAAACAATTAATTATGTCAACTAAGATTCGTTTGCAAAGAGGTGGTCGTAAAGGTCGTCCAGTTTATTCAATCGTTGTAGCGGATGCTCGCGCAAAGCGCGATGGACGTTTCATCGAGAAATTGGGTACTTACAACCCGAATACAAATCCAGCAACAATCGATTTGAACTTCGACTCGACTTTATCTTGGGTCATGAAAGGTGCTCAGCCGACTGATACTGCACGTGCTATTTTATCTTACCGTGGTGTAATGATGAAAAAACACTTGCTTGAAGGTGTTCGTAAAGGTGCTTTGACTGAAGAACAAGCAGAGGCTAAATTTGAAGCTTGGGTTTCTGAGAAAGAGAACAAGATCGAAGGAAAAGTTCAGTCACTAAATGAAGCAGCACAAGCGAGCAGATCAGCACGTCTTGCTGCTGAAGCTGAAGTAAACAATGCACGTAAGGCAGCTATTGAGGCAGCTAACGCTCCTGTCGTAGAAGAAGCTCCTGCAGAAGAGGCAACGGAAGAAGCTCCTGCAGCTGAAGCAACAGAAGAAACTCCAGCTGCAGAGGTAGCGGAAGAAGCTCCTGCTGAAGAAGCAACTGAAGAAGCTCCTGCGGAAGAAAGCGCAGAGTAATTGTGCAAAAGGAGCAGTGTTTTTCACTCGGTAAAATCACGAAACTCCATGGGTACAAAGGAGCTGTGGTCCTCCACATAGACTCTTCTACTCCACAATACTTTAAAGAATTGGAATCAGTTCTCCTGGAAATTAACCAGGAACTGGTTCCTTTTTTTGTTTCATCACGTGGCGCTTTAAATGGTAAAAAGTTGGTGCTCTCTTTTGAGGATGTAGGTCCTGACGAAGCGAAAAGAATGGTAAATGCATCCGTTTACCTTCCAAACAATATGTTGCCTGATCCAAAAAAGGAAAAGAGCTTCTACGATAAAGCCATAGAAGGGTTTACTGCAGTTAATCAAGGCGAAAATATTGGACAGATCGCTGAAATTATCGAGCAATCGGCACAGAATCTCTTCCTTATTCAATCGGACGACAATCGGTATTTGATTCCGGTTGTCGAACCGTTCATTGAACGTATAGATCATAAGAAAAAATTTATTTATTTTGATTTACCCGAAGGTTTATTAGACCTTTAAATCAAGATGAAAAAGCCACTTCCTTACGATCCTAGGTCACTGCATCTGATCTATTCGTCCCTATTGCTCTTGCAACTGGTAGTGACTTCCGTGGTTCTGTACGCAGCTCAAGAAAATGCTGTTATAGCTTTCGATATTCAGCACTTGACAAACACGGCTGCTCCTATAGCTGCCGGTTTAAATGCTTTCTTCGGAAAGTGGATATGGACGAGAGGAATGCAGCAATTGAGTACCGAAGAAGAATTGGAAGGTAAACTTCGAACCTTAACGAAGATGCATATATGGCAATGGGTTGTTGTCCAATTCGCAACAATTCTCCTCCTCTCCTATACCCTTATCGAAGCCAACTTCTTTTACTTCATTTTTGCTTTGGTGAATATTATCTATTTCATCACTAAGCTCTTAAAATCTAACGTAAGTGCGTGTCGGGCCGCAGCTACTCCGTGGTCACTTTTTGTCGGTCCTTCTTCGAAGTAGGGCGGGTTAGAAACAATGATATCGTAATAGGTATTCATCTCAAATTCCTGAATAGGCTGATGATAACAGACCATTCTCGAATGATAGGGGCTGTTTCTGAAATTATCCATCGCCTGTTTCGCACTAGGGCCATGAATTTCAATTGCATCTACAAAAGCGTTTGTAAAACGTTGGGCCAGTTGAAGGGCAATGACCCCGCTGCCTGTGCCTATGTCTAACACCCTTGTAACGTCTTTAACAGCTGCGTTTGAAGCAGCTAAAGCACCTAATAAACAACCGTCTGTGTTTACACGCATAGCACATTGATCGTGGGCTACTTCAAACTCCTTCATTTTAAAAGGCTTCGTATAATTCATATGCCTTCGTTAAAAGTAAAAATCTTAGGCCGCAAGGTGATGAAATAGATAATATTCACCAAAGCAAAAATGAAGTAAAAGAAATTGGCTTCGATAAGCGTATAGGAGAGGAGGAGAATTGTTGCAAATTGGACAATAACCCATTGCCATATATGTACCTTGGTTAAGGTCCGAAGCTTATCTTCTAATTCCTCTTCGGTACTCAATTGCTGCATTCCTCTTGTCCATATCCACTTTCCGAAGAAAGCATTTAAACCAGCAACTACAGGGGCAGCAGTGTTTGTCAAGCGCTGAATATCGAAAGTTATAACTGCATTTTCTTGAGCTGCATACAGAACCACGGAAGTCACAACCAATTGCAGAAGCAATAGGGATGAATAGATCAGGTGCAATGACCTAGGATCGTAAGGAAGTGGCTTTTTCATCTTGATTTAAAGGTCTAATAAACCTTCGGGTAAATCAAAATAAAT
>NYXD01000105.1 GCA_002685435.1 Cryomorphaceae bacterium
GGCAGCATTGCTATAAAGTCAATGACTGTTGCAGCGTCGTCTCAGAGGCACATAAAGTGTGTTACAAGCACCAAACAGCGTTGACCACAAAGTTGGTCGCAGCGGAATTGGGATTGGAAGAAGGTACGTTTGAAACTTCATACCAAAGCCGATTAGGCCGCGATGCATGGATACAGCCTTATACGGCGCAGCGCTTCGAGGAATTGGCTGGTGAAGGGAAAAAAAAGTTGGCAGTAGTCTGCCCTGCATTTGTGAGCGATTGTTTGGAGACGCTCGAGGAGATCAACGAGGAGGGCAAGGAAGATTTCTTGCACAACGGCGGCGAGCATTTTCAGCCTATTGCGTGCATGAACGACCGCGATGATTGGTCGGCATTGCTCGGTAAGTGGATCAGCGAGTGGAAGATATAACCCACGTCCCATTGCTCATTTTGGGCGGCGGTATCTCTGGAATGGGTGCTGCGTTTAAAGCGCAAGAGCAAGGTCAAGAGTTTTTATTATTAGAAGATGCCCCGCAGCTAGGCGGCTGTCTAAGTTCTGTGGAAGTCGGCGGTCACACCCTCGATAATGGGGCAAATAGTTGTACTATATCGGAAGATTTCGAACACTTTTTGCTCCAATTAGGCCTTGAAGACAAGATTTTAAAGGCCACCGCCTTGAGCAAGAAACGCTACCTGTTTCATGATGGAAAGGTGGTGGCCGTCGGCGGGCTTAAGGATATTTTTGGAGCCTCTTGGATTAGCCTAAAGGGAAAGTGGCGTTTCGCTACCGAGCCTTTTCGAAAGAGGGGAACTTCAGAGGATGAAAGTGTCGCGAGTTTCTTAAGCAGACGTATTGGCACCGAAGCGACGGAAAAGCTGGTTGACCCAGTATTTGGNGGCATTTATGCTGGAAATATCCACTATCTGNGCGCTGCTACAGTTCTTGAGAAATTTAAAGTGGGTGAACAGGAAAACGGTTCTNTGCTCTGNACTCTGTTCAAATCTCCGCCNAAGCCNCGTAAAATNATNAGTATAGAAGGTGGTTTCGCTAAGATTGGAGNGGCATTCACCCAAAAATATACAGATCGAGTAATTCTTGANATTAAAGTCCAAAANATTNAAAAGACATCCTCAGGGTTCTTGGTCCAAACAAATCGTGGAAATTATGACTGTAAGGAATTGATAAGTACGTTNCCGGCATACGTACTTGCAGAGTTGATAGGAGGAGATTTGAAAAACCATTTGCAGCAGTTAACATATGAAGAACTTTCTGTAAGTCATTTCGCTGAAGACCTTCTCCCAGGAGTCTTCGAGGGTTTTGGTATATTGATACCCTCTTCTNNGAACATGAAAGTCAAAGGGATTTTGTTCACTAGCTCAGTTTTTCGTGGTCGTGCGCCCAAACGTATGAGAAATATAACAGTTTTTCACAAGGCTTCAAATATGGAANCAATTCAAAATGAATTGGATTCGATTCTAGGAGATCATTCTCGTGAACTTTTGCACTCATATCACTGGAAACAGGCTATTCCACAGTCACATGTGGGCTTTGGACAATGGAAAAAGGAGCTATTTGAAAAATTACCCCGTGGTATGCATTTAGCTGGAAATTATTTGGGGAAAGTAGGTGTTGCTGATGTTTTTTCCTCAGGTTATGATTTGAAACTATAAAGACTCANTCCCGATNATAGAAACTCTCGGTTGGCACATAAATCCAACTTATTTGTAGGGCTCCTGTGACAGACGTAATTCCGAGTATCCTTCACCTGCTTTAATTATTCTTTCGAGAACTAACAGTCTTATTATCCAATTTTATTCGAAGCCCTAAATAAATATTCCTTGGCGCGGAAGGAATAATACCTGGTCCCGGATACCCTAAGGCTCTCCGCGTAAAATAAATGGAGTTAGACAGATTATTTACTCCGTAGTCAATAGCCCCCCATTTTGGTGTGTATGCACCACTAAAGTCAATTACATTGTAAGCAGGTATTGGACCTAAAATACCGTCACGAAGATCACCAGGCTGACCTACTTCGCTATTCTCAACATCAGTGAATTGTTTAGTCAATGCACTTACTTGTAGGTTAAAACTCCATTTTTCGCTCTTTACTGTGGCCCCAGTTTTTAGATTCAATAATGGTACAAATTCAACACGCTTACCTCGGACATTGGGAACATCACTTTGGATGTAATTCGAACCTGTAATAGCTGTGTTAGTCCAAAGGTCTATTTCCCACCTGCTTTGGCTCTTGGAAGTAAGGTCATAGGAAATGAAGCTTTCTATGCCATACATTAGAGCAGCGCCAATATTCTTTCGAACACGCTGGGCTCTATTATTAAAAACGATACCAATTCTATTTGCATAGTACAAGGTGAATAAGTTGGCGTCATACCCCCAAGGACCTTTATTGCCTCGAGTACCCCAGTCGCTAGTCCAACCTTTCTCATCCTTTATTTCGGGGTCAATTATGAAGGTAGGATTGACGGTTCTTATGTCCGCAAAGGTTACAGAACGGTAATTCTGACTCCAATTAAAATACCTCTCGTTATTCATTTCTTTTTTAGAAATCCCGATTCCCAAAAGTGCAAACCCTCTTGAAAAACTAAAGTCATCATTGAGCTCGTTCCTATCAATTACGTTTCCGGCGTTATCAAAAATAATATTTGTGTAGAAACCTTCGGCTTCAGTACGAATATGTTCCATGCGAATTCCCGGTGTGATACTCAACCCATTTTCCAAAAAAAAGATGTGTTCCATGAAGGCCGCCAAATTCAGATTAGGAAAAGTGAATGAGCTTTGATTTGGATAATCACTATGCTCTTGCCAGCGAAAGCTGAAATCTGCGTTTTTACCCTTGCTTCCCGGTCCTTGTTCACTAAGATTTAGCGACTGGAAGGCCTTGATGCCAAAAAGTAGTACGCGGGGCTGATCGTAGTATCTATAGCGACGAAGAACTTTCGCCTCTGCGGTCCGATTACTGAATTGGCCGGCAATTAGATCTCGTTCATAAACGAATGAGCCGTCGGCGTTCTGTTCATCAATAGTTATTATTGGATTTAAGTTAATCATGCTTGGAATACCTCTGAATCCTAGACTAAATCTGTTTGCTTCTAATGCAGTAGCGCTGACTTTAATTGTTGTTTTTACATTTGGTGAATAGGTCCAATTCCCGTGCAATAAATTCCAATTCACGCGGAAGAAATTGCGACTACGATTGGAAAAGAAAGGATTGCTTTTTAGTATATCGTCTGTAAGACCCCCAGGCTGCTGAGCCAAGTAATAAAGATAAGTGTGTTCAAATGTAAACTTATGGGCTTCGTTAGGGGTAAAGTTTAATTGTATGAAACTGTGATCTGCATTAAATGCACTATTTGGCCTAAAGCCTTGCGATTTACGATTATTGAAATAGCCGTAGACGCTAACCGGCCCTTTTCTCAGTGTTGCACTAGTAAAATTTGTGCGTAACCCATAAGAGCCTATTGTGGAGCTGTTTTCAATCGACCATAAAACATCCTTTTCAGGTCCCTTCATTCGGAAATTGAGCAAACCCCCGAATTGGGAACCGTATTGTAAGCTTGCCGCTCCTCTTATAACTTCTATTCGTTCGATACCGTCACTTGTAGGGGTGTAGTAAGATTCTGGATAACCCAAAGGGTCTGCGCTGATATCGTAGCCGTTTTGACGCGTATTAAAATTTGAAGATCTATTTGGGTCAAGCCCTCTTGAACCTATAGAAAGTTGCAAACCGGCATCGTCATTTTCGAAAATGGTCAGTCCGGTTATCCCCGCGAAAAGTTGCCTTGTGGTATTCGCTCCTTTGTTTAAGACTAATTGATCTAAGGATACGACTTCACTTTTCTTACCAGAGTAAATACTCATGCCTTCGACACTTTTCAATGAGGAGCGTGCACTCAACTTTTTCTCTTTCACTTCTATTTCGTTCAGAACAACGCTAGTAGTGTCTGTAGATTGACCGTAGGTCATTAGAGGTAGCAAAAGCAGTAAAATGAATCTTTTAAATCCCATGAATAGTATCGTTAAAAGGCAATAACCAATCTATTGGTATTAAATTTCTGGATCTTGTGGTTAAATCTATTGTAGGATCTACAAAGCGTTTAGTGCTTCTACCATTCAAACTGACGTAGGAGTCTGCGTACACAGCAATATTTCTGTTGTGATTGATTTTGTAATATTCCGCAAGGTGGTGAGCATATTCTAAAATAAAGTCTGGCTGGAAAGCCATTTGTTTCTCCTGAAAAGAGGTTAGAAAATCTTCATTTTTAATGGTCCAGTTATCTCCGTTGTTTTTATCTACTACTCGAAACGTGGTATAGCCCTGTTTCTCCATGACCATTACGCGCCAAGAAAATCTAAACCCTTGTTCATGCCAGAAAAGTTCTCCGGGATACATAAGATACCGCCATGGCAATACGATTTGACTAATAATTAAAACCCCTACTAGAATCTTACTAAAAGAATGCCTGGCTATATCGTTTATTGATTCTTTTGAGCTAAGAAAATTGAAAGTTTTTGTAAGTATATTTTTGAGCGTATCGCTAGCGAAAAATACTGTGGCAGCAGCGATCATAATCCACGGGAACATGCCAATAGGAAATAATATACGGGTCATGACGTGAAAAGCTATGACCAGTAAAAATGCAATGTTACGAGTACGCTTATTTAAGAGCAAGAACGGTATGCTGAGATCATAAAGAGCGCCTCCCCATGAAAACAGATAATGAAGCCAGGGGTATTCAAAAAGATTTCCAATAATCGGTATATCGGTTTTCGTAGACAGCCATATAGAAAGTGGTTGAGCTTCAAAGAGCCAATCCGTATTTAGCTTGGCTAAACCGGCATAAAAGTAAACAATCCCAACAAACATCTTGAGACTGAGTATGGACCAAACAGGGACATATTGTCTAGGAACCCTCCTTTGCTTGACATCTAAACTAAAATCTGCATTGGCGGGTAAAAAACAGAGTAATAATGACACTACGCTGATGAAATAGTAATGATTTAGATAAGTAGTTTTATCCATCGCCTCGATATAGGTAAAGGATAAGAAAAGGGTGATAGCACTTAATTTATACCTGTAGCCGAGAGCCACGCCAACGGCACTAATAAAGCACACTAAAAAGATTACATAAGTCAAAGGCCCTATAGGCTTGGCCCATGAAAGACCCAGATAAGTGAAATGAAAAGTCGGGGTGAGATATAATTTTTCGACCCAACCATAAGTCACGAAACGAATGATTGAAAGAGCAATCAAAAATCCAAATAAAACACGAAAAGCCGCTAAAGGAGCGGCTTCTGTGGATTTATTTATTTCGTGAAAGAAATCTCTAATCGCCGTCGGCATCGACATAATCAATTTTCACGTTCAATACTTGCATTACCTCAGTCTTTATACGGATGGTATTTCTCTGTAGCTCATCGTATAACGCTAACATGGCAAATACATCGTTTTCTACTGTTGCCTTAAAGCTTTCCGAAATCGTATTTAATGCCGACTGGGTTTCATCAAACTGTTGATTCACCGCATCCGATAATGGTATAGTGTCTTCTATAGCCGCTAAATGATCTAAGTATTCTGAAAAGCTTGGTCCTTGGCTTAAGCCGTCAAAGCTATTTCCATTGAAGAAATTTACATGCGCGTTAAAACTAACCTGAAAGAGTTCGTTAGAAAATTCAGGATGGTATACCGATTCCACATTTTGCGGTAGTGTATTAACACTGAATATACCTGCGGGGATACCAACTTTTCCCGCTCGCAACTCTTTTTCGTAATGAAAAATAAAATCGTTAGCCATTTTATTTACAGACGCGGTTGCGGAGGAGCCATCTGCTTGGACAAAAGTGGTTTTGTAGCCACCAGAATTCCAGTCAGTATAAACTTCATTCCCCAAAAGCGCAATATTCGAAAAAAGCACCTGAATATAGCCTACTACTTCTGGGTGAAGGCTGTAGTATTCAAGCTGTTTTTTGATACTCCCCTTTGCAAATAAAAGATAACCAAGTGCGGGAAAACCTTGTTGTGTAAATGTAGATGGGAGTAGAAGATTTGGTGGATTGTTAACCATAAAAGTCTCCGAAGAGCTCTTGACGATGGCCGTATCGGTTGGATAAGTATTGCACCTCAGTCGAATGTTACGCTGCTCTCCAGGTCCAATTTCAAAAAGACTTACCGTTTGCCAACTGCGGTATGCCGATCGATATTTAGACTGAAGAACTTCAAAAGTGGTAGAGTCAAGCTTTAAGGCAAATGTATCTGCAGCATTCGCTGCCTCTAATGAGGCGACCTTAAATTCATACCATGAGGGTAAAATGATTTCATCCGCCCAATGAGAAAGCATAACCGAACGATTCCAAGTATCAGTGCTACCTTGATTAGTTTCACACGAAGAAGTTAAAAAGAGCACTCCTATAAGGAGCGCTCCTACCCAAGCATAGCTTAACAAACAGGATTTATTGGTCATTCTAGTTGGTTACTTGGATTACAGTAAAATCAAAACGTGAAGCGATATCAGCGGAAATGGTTCTCAAATCAGCTGTAGAGACATCCCAAAAGCCATTTCCAGAAGCGTTCATGAGGTCATCTAACATATCAGTTACTTCATTACGACTAAAATAGGGNGCGTCAGTGTTTGGATTATGAGTGAACTGCAGGCTGTATATAAAGCCAAATCCTTCGCTTAAATCGTGGAATGCACCACCCATATCACCACCATCAAGTGCTGTAGCCCCTGCTTCAAGGTAGTACACTGAACGAATACCAATAACTGTACTTACCAAATCACGAACTAGATCTGCTTGTTCATCACGAACTGTGTAATTGCCGGCCACGATTGCAGCTCGGCCTAACTTTAAGGCGTCATATGTATCTTGAGCAATAGAGCTGAAATCGCTATCGGATGAAACTTTCCCTAAATATTTGTTTAAGAAAGAGTCATCGCTTCCGAGCGAGCTTAACGGATTCGCACCATCTAGAGCACCGCCGAATAAGTATCCATAACCTTCGTCCCATTTGTGCTCCATAGTCGTGTAGTTCTTATCTGTATAAAGAACACCGTTATCGTTGTCTACTGTGTTATTGCCAGCATCGAGGACACCTGGATCTAGATAGTTATTTAACATTTGATCCGTCATTACCGCTCCAATTAGACCTTTAATAATGGCTTGATCGTACTCTAATCCTGATGAGTTCACATACCGCACGCTAGAACCGTCAGCAATTTGACCCGCTGTTCCAACCGCTGCTAAAGTGCTAAAGTTTGGAAAAACATCATCTGCCTGTGCTTGAATCCAACCATCAAAGTCAGCTTTGATTTGTGCTGATTCAGACGCATTTGAGCTGAAATAGAGGTATGAGGCTGCGGTTTTTGAGCGTAAGCTTTTAGTTGAAGCATTTAACAAAGGGTTTGTAAATGGATCAACATCATTNCCGTTTGCATCCTGATTAGCATATAGCTCGGCGAGATCNGTTGCGCTTTTAGAATCATCTTTAAGCGCGGACCCAAATTCTCCCCCCATTGCTAAACGTTCCGATTGACCGTCGTAAAACACAGTGGTTGCGCCGTTACGCTCAAATGAATATGAAGCAGGTGCTATTACTTCGGGTTCGGGATCAACATGATTGGGTTCACAAGCTAACGACGTTAGAAGAACGGGTGCGAATAAAAGTATCTTTCTTTTCATCTTATTTTTATTTAGACTAATTATAAATAACGTGGCAAATATAATTGTGATGACGAAATAAAAATACCAGAGTTTAGAAAAAATATACCGCTAGAGATTGCAACATTAAAAATGTAAGGATCTTAAAAGTCTCTGAAAAAACTGAGCTCATTTATTCAAGCACATTAGGGCGCGGAGAATGGCTATTTAATTTACACTCATTATTCATTTTGACATTTACATTTAATCGCGATAAGAATATTCTGGAAGCAACGGATATCGATAATTGTTTATTCTTTCAAACATATATTCCGAGTTTTCTATACACCCTTTCAAAGAAATCACAGAATGAGGCTTATGATAGTTTGTTACCTTTCTATTTGAACTTGGAACTTTTCTCCAGAATGTCTACAGTAAATAGCTCGTGACTCAAGGCTGAATTGAATGTATTGCTGTTGCTAATCAGGAGGCATTTTTTTTAGAAAACATTTCCCCAAAATCCCTTCGACTTAGTTTCATAGCTTTCCATATAGGTGGATTGTAACAGCTTATCGTAAGTAAGGTTTGAATAAAGGATAATTGTATACTGCGGTACATATTAAACCATCGGAATCCCACGCCAATCGATGTCGATTTATTAGTGACATGATGCCACCAAGACGATGGATTGAACAAAATATCACCAGGCTTCAGCGTACATTCATAAAAATCGATTGCCGCGGCTAAAGGAAATTCTTCAAAATCGGGATTGTCAGGATTAAATGTACTAGTGAAGTAAGCGAACCCAAGATTTAATGGGTCTAGGGCAATATCATTTGTAGGCGCACATAAATACCAATGCTTTTCACCATAGATCTGTGTGAAAAAGTTGAATTCGACAGCACAATGAAGATCAGTCTTAGATCCTTTAGGTCCAACGAAAAGCTGTAGTTTCCTGCCGTTGGAAAATGAATGGCGCATTTTCGAGAGCCATTTTTCGTCGAACTCCTTTAATAGATTTTTATGGTCTTCAAGGAGTGGGCTGAATCGAATGTATTTGCTCTGATCTTCAGCTTCGATAGCTTCAATTATGTCTTTAAATACACCTTTGCGAACAGAGAAATTACCTTCTTTCATATCCATTGGAGTACTATCTATATAAGTGATGCCTTCGTCACCATAGTTCTCAACCAACCATTCTGGAGTCCATTTTCCGACGCAACCCCAATCTTTTGCTCCACCTTCAATGATTACAGGCTTACCTATTTTGATATATTTCTCAAAGAGTTCCTTATCAGTAATACCGCAAACTCTATCTACAGGCTGAGTCTGCAATGAATTTTGGACTTTATCCGTTTTGGAGAGAATATGTTGAACTATCTCCTGTTGTTTTTTGTAGGATTTTTCTGAGCGCTTATTTCCTAGAAGATGACGTTTCCATCGAAGCCAATTATACTGCACATTAGATTCGAAAAAGATGTTTTTCATCGGTATTAAACTTAGGCGCGTAAACTTACAACGTATGAAGGACCATCGATGTCGAATAGCGATCATTCCTCGCTTTTGTCCTTGCATGCCATTAGCAGCACATAAATACTATGCATCAATCAATTCAAGTTAAGCATTTTAATTCTTCAACCATGTTAATGAAACAAGTTTGATCCTAGTTCAGAATTGCTAATGGGTTTAATATATGCTTTTCCCCTTTGGGTGTTTGAGTGAACATCTCCACTATGAACTACATTGTAGAATAAGTGTTATATCCATAGTGAATCACTTAAATCCTTGTACACATGGCACGATTTATTAATAATTGGTATCCCGTGATAATTGCTTTTATAGCATTACTTTATTCAGTAATAATGGGTCTTACGGGACACCCGGAAGACGCTCAGTATTCTGCACATTGGCCAGGGACCATTCTATTATTTGCCATCGCTATACGTCAGCGGAGATTGACAAATTCTAAAGAAGAGTAGATTATGAGTATTCAGATGTACATGGTTGGCGGCGTTTTATTTGCGATTTATATTTACTTCACGATTTGGAACATTTTCCGAAACAGCAAAGCACAGGAACGCAGAAGTACCGATAAATCTTCAAATCGAGTTTCATCAGAGGAAGATGGTATGGGTCAGAATAGCGCTGACTCAAAAATGCCAACGAAAAATTAGTGTGTGCAAAACAGCCTCTTGTGGCGTACATCGACGTTGTTTCTTAGAAGCTTACAGTAACTAAACTATAATTCCATAAAAAAGCCCAAGATCTCTCTTGGGCTTTTTTGTATTACGTTAAAACAGAGGTACAATCGCTCTACTCTAAAAACAAAAACACAAATTTGATATTTTGCACCTCTCAGATTAACGTAATGGTTTTAGAGGCTATGGCATTCAAAAAACTTCCATAACAGCAGACCTGTCTCGTCGTCAGGATTTCCTGCAGGATAAACTATTTGTTCGATGTTCCACATGTGTAGACCGTCGTTGACTTTGTGATGCTCGACCGATACTTTATTTCCATTTAAGTATTGATAGCGATCTATGGTAACTCCGTAAGGGCTAGTCTCACTAGAGGTTGATGGTGTTGAATCAGCATTATTCGTTTTGATCCAAAAATCAAGTTGTGACTGAATAGATTCCGTGTTCACATCACCAAAATAAGGGTAAGTACTATCTGCTGTGCCGTGGATAAAAATTACGGGTGTCGCTTGCGTAGTCGTGTCAAATACTGACATAGTCCCAGCGACTGAGCCCACGGCTGCAAAACGATTATTCGACATACCTAAGCTTAGAGCAAATGTTCCGCCTTCTGAATATCCCCCAGCAAAAATCTTATCTGTATTGATTTCAACTTTTGAAGCTATACTATCTATTAAAACATTTATGAAGCTTAAATCATCATTGCATTTAGTCCCTGCCTGTGAAGATGAGTTCCATGTTACTTTGCCATCACATATTCTTGCTTGTGGATACACGATGAAGAACTCATTATCCGTTACATTCGCGATAGTGCGCATGTCAGAGGTTTGCCATAAAAAATCATCTGCGTTGTCGTTCTCACCATGAAAGTTAAATACAATGGGTAATGGATCTCTTCCGTTGTAGGCCTTTGGTACGTAAAGTAGATAATCTCTGGATATTCCGTTGAGTACAATACTCTCTTTCATAACACCATCAGGAAATACGTCTGGGGTTATTGTTGCTTCTTCAATTGTATTACTGCATGAAGAGAGTGCCATAAAAGCAATGGCTATGTAAAAAACCTTTTTCATTTAATCTTGTTTAACATTTCGGGTATAAAGTTAAACAAAAGTAAGGACCATGCATTTATCATTTGTTAAAAACGCAAGCGCATAGAAATATTTTCAGCATAAATCAAGACTGAACATTTTATTTCTTTTGTTTCATTTCTTTGAATTCCTCTGCATAGTATTTCTCGAGGCTCATATAAAAACTAATTACCATAATGACGAGAATAATCGCGAATGCTAAACCTGTAATAGTGGTAGCGCTCTGAAGAGCAGTAAGTCCTCCATAAAGCAAAAGCACTGAAGCAGTAGCACCTTCCATAGCTGCCCAAAAAATCTTCTGAACCTTTGGCGCATCATGACGCCCACCAGAAGTAAGCGTGTCAACTACCATAGAGCCGCTGTCAGAGCTTGTAACAAAGAAGCTAGTGGTAAGCAGGATGGCTAGACCTGAGGATATGGTTACTAAGGGATACTTTTCTAATAATTTAAATATGGCCGTCGCCACGTTTTCATTCACTGCGGCTGTAATACCGTGGTCCCCGAGCAGTTCAAAATACAGAGCACTACCTCCGAAAACGCTCATCCATAAGAAGGTCAATAGCGATGGGACCAAGACCACACCTAAAATAAATTCAGTGATGGTGCGGCCTTTTGATACCCGTGCAATGAATATTCCCACAAACGGTGACCATGCGATCCACCAAGCGTAGTAGAATACGGTCCATATATTTTGCCAGTTTGAATCATCTTTAACCCCAACAAAAGATTCGGTCCATAGACCTATTTTGAAGAAATTGTCGATGTAGTACCCTAGATTTTGGACGAAGCTGTCCATCAGAAATGCTGTAGGTCCGATCGCAAGAACAAATACCAGTAAGACCATAGCTAAGCCCATATTGACTTCGCTGAGTCTTCTAATGCCTTTATCCAAGCCCGCAAGCAATGAGACGGTAGCGAGGGCGGTAATTACGACGATGATGACCATTTGGGCTTCTCGTGAATATCCGATTCCGAAAAGGTATTCTAAACCGGCATTTACCTGTTGTGCTCCTAAACCCAATGAGGTGGCCAGACCTACTACTGTGGCGATGACAGAAATAATATCGATTAAGTCTCCCCAACGGCCATAAATTTTATCTCCGAGCAAGGGATAGAAAATACTGCGTATCGTAAGTGGAAGTTTGAGATTGAACGTAAAAAAAGCAAGAGCTAAGCCTACCGTAGCATAGATGCTCCAAGCCTGTATGCCGTAATGATAAAAGGTGATTCCCATAGCGCTCTTCGCTGCGGCTATGGTATCGGTATTATCGACAAACGGGTTGTCGTTAAAGTGGTAGATGGGCTCCGCGACCCCATAGAATAGTAGTCCTATGCCTAGACCAGCAGAGAACAACATCGAAAACCATGAGATACGTGAGAAGTCTGGTTTTGCATCTGCCCCGCCTAGTTTGATCTTCCCAAATTTTGAAAAGGCCAGATAGATGAGAAAAAACATCAGAAGGTTAGCTAGCAAGATGAAGAACCACCCCGCGGCATCACTAATATTGGCTTGAACGCTTCTGAAGAGCTCCTCAACAGGCTCACCGATGATAATGGTAGTGCTGATTAAAGAGAGCAACACGATCAATGATCCGAAGAACACCGGCGGGTTGATGGCTGCACCAAACAACGTTTTCTTATCGCTTCTAATGGGTTCGCTCATGAGTCATTTTTTAATAGTAA
>NYXD01000106.1 GCA_002685435.1 Cryomorphaceae bacterium
CATCGTTTACGGCGTGGACTACCAGGGTATCTAATCCTGTTCGCTCCCCACGCTTTCGTCCCTCAGCGTCAGTTACATGTTAGTAAGCTGCCTTCGCAATCGGTGTTCTGAGTCATATCTATGCATTTCACCGCTACATGACTCATTCCGCCTACTTCATTTGTACTCAAGATTTCCAGTATCAATGGCAGTTCGACAGTTGAGCTGTCGGCTTTCACCACTGACTTAAAAATCCGCCTACGGACCCTTTAAACCCAATGAATCCGGATAACGCTTGGATCCTCCGTATTACCGCGGCTGCTGGCACGGAGTTAGCCGATCCTTATTCGTAGAGTACCGTCAGTTGTCTACACGTAGACAAGTTTCTTCCTCTATAAAAGAAGTTTACAACCCATAGGGCCGTCATCCTTCACGCGGCATGGCTGGTTCAGAGTTTCCTCCATTGACCAATATTCCTCACTGCTGCCTCCCGTAGGAGTCTGGTCCGTGTCTCAGTACCAGTGTGGGGGACCACCCTCTCAGGCCCCCTACCCATCGTTGCCTTGGTGAGCCGTTACCTCACCAACAAGCTAATGGGACGCATGCCCATCTCATACCGAAAAACTTTAATCACAATAACATGCGAAATTGTGATACTATGGAGTATTAATCCCCGTTTCCAGGGGCTATCCTCCAGTATGAGGTAGGTTGCATACGCGTTACGCACCCGTGCGCCGGTCGTCAGCAAAAGCAAGCTTTTCTGTTACCCCTCGACTTGCATGTGTTAGGCCTGCCGCTAGCGTTCATCCTGAGCCAGGATCAAACTCTCCATTGTAATGTGTTGTTTGTGTCCTAGCTATTAACTTCAAAGATAATTGACAAGGTTTTTTGCATTCCTTGTTTCTTAAACCAATATGTAAAGAACTTCTTTTTAAATGTCCCTTTCTTTCGATTGGGGCGGCAAATGTACAACCGTTTTTTAAACTCGCAATATTTACCTCGAAATAATTTGAAACTTTTTTGTTTCATGAAATCGCCGTTGCAATCTCTTATTTCGTTTCCCTTTTTCGATTTCTCGATTGGGGAGGGCAAATGTACAAACCGTTTCGGTTTTGTCAACATTATGCTCGATTTTTTTCACACTTATTTTTGTGCTCTGGAATGCTCGTTAGCAGAACCAAATCTCGCCCTAATAGCTTTTTAATCGGGGTGGCAAATGTAGAACTGATTCTAACACTCACAANACAATTCGAAAATTTNTTTTCGGCTTGTTTCCCCGGTAAAAAAAAGAACATGCTTTGCTTCCAAAGCGGCTGCAAATGTATACTAGTGTTTCAATTATACAAGCACTTGAACTATCTTTTTTTTATACTTTTTTCTTGACTTCTAGTTATCAAGGAGTTGACATCGAAACCGGGAGTACTTTTCCTCGCATTACCAGGTGTGCAGTAGTTGCAAACATGTATATGAAGGGACTTAGCTGCTCCGGTTGCAGGGGAGCTTGTAGGCCTGGAAACGCCTCTTTAAGCATTTCCGTTTGAACGGCTCCCAGCGCGAGTGCATTAAAAGACCATTGGGTTTCCTGTTCAAATTCGGCATGAAGGCATTCTGTGAGCACATTCATTGCTCCTTTCGCAGAACTGTAAGCCGATAATCCAGCAAATTTCACACTGCCCTGNATACCACCAACCGAACTTATATTCACAATATGTGCCTTTTCAGTGAATTGAGTAAGCAACTTCTGGATCAATAGATAGGGTCCAAAGACATTCACACCATAGCTTTTGTGTAAATCGGTAATTGAAACTTGCGAAAGCGGCTTGTTAATCAGAGCGCCAGCATTATTTATGAGAATATCAACGGGTAGATTTGGTAATTGAACTTCATCTAATTGCATCAGATCAAGTTTACAGATATGCAGTTGGCCAGGATACTCCTTTATGAGGGGTTCCAATTTATCAATAGCTCTCGTTAAAACAACGACTTGCCAACCGTTCGATAGAAACTTTTCAGTGGTGGCAAAACCAATTCCTCTTGACGCACCCGTGATCCAAACAACCCCCATAATTCGCTGTAATTTTTAGTGTACTATATATATGTATACAAAAACGGCCCAAACTTGTTGTCTGGGCCGTGTAATATTAAAGGTAAAATTGATTTTACACCAACATTGTAACTGGATTCTCTAGGAAACCTTTCACCGACTGTAAGAATGCCGCACCTCCTGCTCCATCCGCCGCTCGATGATCTAAGCTCAATGTTACTTTCATTACATTTCCAGGAACCACTTGTCCGTCTTTTACTACTGGAACCTGCTTGATACCTCCTACTGCAAGAATTCCTGCATCTGGCGGATTAACAATAGCCGTNAATTGTTCTACACCGAACATACCTAAGTTGGAAATAGTAAAGGTATTTCCTTCCCAATCTGAAGGCTGTAGCTTTTTGTCTTTCGCTCTGCCTGCCAAATCTTTAACATTAGCCGAAATAGTGGCCAAAGGCATTTGATCTGCATGACGAAGAACAGGAACTAGCAATCCATCTTCGATAGCTACTGCAACACCGATGTGTACGTGTTGATTTGTTCGAATAAAATCGCCCATCCAAGAACTATTGATCACTGGATGCTTTTTAAGCGCTAAAGCACATGCCTTAACGACGAGGTCATTAAAAGAAATCTTAACCTCACCGCTAGCATTCATGGCTTTACGTGCCGCAATTGCATTGTCCATATCTATGTCCATCGTAACATAGAAATGTGGTGCATTATTTTTACTCTCAGACAAACGGCTTGCAATAACCTTACGCATCTGACTTACTGGCGTATCTGTAAAGCGCTCTACACCGGCAGGAACTGCTGGTGCCACTGCAACACCCGGTTGCGGCGAAGTGTGAATGGCGGGATTGAAACTGTCTATATCTCTTTTAACAATACGACCGTGATCACCACTACCCTTAACCATGGAAAGATCAACGCCTTTTTCAGCCGCTAGTTTGCGAGCTAAAGGAGATGCTTTAATACTTCCGTCAGTTTCTGTCGTTACTGGAGCGGCTGGAGCTTGGGTTGCAACTGGTGCTACCGGCGTTTCTTCAACGACTGGGGCAGGCGCTGCCGCCGGAGCTGCTGGCTCCTCAGCTGGAGCTGCTACTTCACCGCCTTTTAATGCTTCAATATCCTCACCGTCCTCACCGAGGATGGCTAATACAGTATCAACAGGTGCTGTTTCACCCTCACCCGTTCCTATATAAAGAAGCTTACCTTCTTGTCCAGGAAAAGCTTCGAATTCCATCGTTGCTTTATCTGTTTCGATTTCCGCCAATAAATCACCTTCATTAACAGAATCACCAATTTGCTTGTGCCACTTTGCTACAACACCTTCAGTCATGGTGTCAGAAAGTCTCGGCATATTAATTACTATCGCCATCTAGAATTAGTTTTTGATGAATGGGTAATCTTCTTGAGCGTAAATCCCTTGGTACAATTCAGAAGCATCAGGGAAATCACTTTCTTCAGCGAATTTCACACATTCCGCAACCAAATCTTTAACACGCTGGTTTATGGAATTAACTTCTTCCTCTGTCGCCCAATTTTTCTCTTTAATCATATTCAAACAAAGAGTAATAGGATCTTTTGCCTGGTACTCTGCCACTTCCTCTTTTGTTCTGTACTTCTGAGGATCTGACATTGAGTGTCCTTTATAGCGGTAGGTTCTGATTTCTAATAAAGTCGGTCCATCCCCGCGACGTGCGCGTTCTGCGGCTTCATGAACTGCGTCGTACACTGCGATCGGGTCCATACCATCTACNGCACGGTTAGGCATATCGTAGCCTTCCCCTAATTTATGAATTGGGGTCTGGCCAGCTGTACGCTCGACTGAGGTACCCATGGCATATCCGTTGTTTTCGACACAAAAAACTACAGGTAATTTCCATAACATCGCAAGATTGGCGGTTTCGTGCCATGCACCTTGACGAATTGCTCCATCACCCATGTATGTTAAGGTTACATTTTTACGACCCGCATACTTGTCCGCAAAAGCGAGACCCGCACCCAAAGGAATTTGACCGCCGACAATACCGTGACCGCCCCAGAATCCTTTATCCGGCGAAAACATGTGCATTGACCCACCCTTTCCGCGAGAGGTACCTGTCACTTTTCCCATAAGTTCAGCCATAATACGTCTTGGATCTTCACCCAAAGCCATAGGTTGAACGTGGTTTCTGTAAGCGGTAATCATATTATCACCGTCTTCCATAGCATAGGCAGAACCTGCTAGGATAGCTTCTTGACCGTTGTATAAGTGGAGGAAGCCACGGATTTTCTGCTGAATATACAAGGCTGCAGCCATGTCTTCGAACTTTCTCCAGAAGAGCATGTCTTCATACCATTTCANGTAAGTAGCTTTTGTGATGCGCTTTTTTGCCATTTCTATCGATGTGTTTTGTGGAGCAAAAATAACGCAAAAGCGCACCCAGCAAAACAACTTTGCATATTTAGTTCTGCACTATGAATGAAAAGTTGCGAACCTTTGCTTAATTGACAAAAAGAAGGCTACTGCGCTAAGAATCCATCAATGTTAAATGCCATTGAGAATCGCAACGTGTTCTCTAGAGGGGAACGCGTGGTTGGACTCGCTGGGATTAAATAGGCCATATCTATGGTGAACACCTGGTAGGCAAGACCAAAACCTAAAGTAACATACTGACGATTACCCTTGAGTTTGTGTTCATGCAAGTAGCCTGTGCGCGCAAACAAGAAGTCGTTGTATTTGTACTCCATTCCGAAGTTATAAATATTTTCTTGCATCATTTCTTCGAATCCGCCCGGTTTTGACGCTGGGTTGAAACTTTGGAATACTCCCATTAGTGGTGTGAGCTCGTTATCATCTACCCCAGCGATAATTTCACCGTTAGTCCCTAAAAGTGGCGGTGTTGGGACCAAGAGTCGGTTGATATCGAGATATACTGACAGTTTGTTGTAATCATCTATTTCGAGATGGTAACCACCACCTAGACGAAGGTTTGTAGGTAAGAAATCGGCATTACCGCTCTCTGAATACGCAATTTTAGCACCGAGGTTAGTCATTGCTATTCCTGCAGAGAACGCTTGACGGCGTCCGCCTTTAATATTATTGTAATCGCCTTGGTAATAGAAACCTAAATCCGCCGCCCCGCTTTGTCCTGGNTTNGTTTGNAANCCCTGAACNACNTGACCCTGNGCNATATCNGANAAGATCCAACGNAGTGCNGTTCCAGCNCTCCAATGATCACTNAATTTCAAGGCATAGGCTACATCAAAGTAAAACTCGTAGGGATTAAAAGTACCCATACTATTGCCTTGCTCGTCCGTAAAGTTGATCTCTCCTAACGAAAAATAACGCAATGAAGCGCTGATCCCTTGACGATCACTTATTGCTTTCGTGTAATTCACGTACGCTAAATCAATGTCAGGTACCAATTTTGACATCCAAGGCGTGTAGGAAAGTGCCATTGAGGCTTTTTTATTTTCTAAGAAAGCTAATTTCGCAGGGTTCCATGCGCTTGANTTTGCATCCGGCGTGCTTGCGACACCCACATCGCCCATGGCACCGGCCCTAGAATCCGGGCTCACTAATAAAATGGGAACAGCGGTAGTTACCACATTGTATTTCAAGTCGTTCTGTGCTGAAACCTTAACGGTTGTAGCGAGAATAAGCAGTGCTAAACTGAGTTTTTTCATGTGTAATAGCTTCTTGCAGCGCAAGTTTAACGTATATATATGAGCTTTTCTTGTATTGTGGCCGATTTTCCATCAATTAATCGCGTCCATTCCACTCGCACGGAATAAAATCCGGCCCCAGGAGTTTTACCCGGTTGTTCTGACATGGTAAAGGTAGGCAACTGCGTTTTAGTATCGTTTAGACGCAAGTTTTGTGCACGCTGCCAAACCAATTGGCCCTGATTGTTTGTAACGGAAACTTTTAACTCACCCTCTTCGCCCCGCTCTTGATGGGTCAATTGGAACTTAACCTGATCCGTAAAAGGGTTAGGGAAAGCCAGTAATTGGTCTAAAATAGGAGTGCTGGGTTCCACAACAACAAACGCGATACTGTCGTAACCCCATTGATTCAAAACATCCCAAGCGCGCAGTGACAAGGTATGCTCGCCTAGTGTAAGGTTGTTAAAAGGATAACGTAAAGATCCGCGTGTAAAATCATCTAAATCCGATTCATAATACGCATTCACATTGATTGCCACCCCATCTAATATCAATGTCATGTTGTGACCTATTCCTAATCCCACAGCGTTGATTCCACTTTCATCGGATAGTAAACCAAGCCCTATGGCATCCGATTCAACAGTATTGCCAGTAGAGAAAGTAGTATCATTCATGAACAACTGGACCTCTGGGCCTTCCGTATCCGTGATAAGACCATCGAAAATTCCACCCATTAATTGTTCGTTTGAAGCCCCCCAAGCGTCCGTCTCAAAATCTGTAGCATAAGCGCTGATTTTGGGTGGGCCGTAACTCAGGTTGATGTCCAAAGGAACTCTAAAGGCCACGGTATACTTCCCGTTCACCACACTCGCTTGGCCATTAAAAACGGTATTGTTCTGCGTGGTAAAATTAAAAGGCGTTCCACTCTGATCGTTCACTTTAGTTTGTTGCATTTGTGGCTTATCGAATACGGTCACCCATGCTTTTCCGTTGAAATTGTTCAATAGCGCTCCGCTCTGTACATCTCGCACACTGCCTTGAATTTGCACCCACGAAAGGGCCTTCAAAGTATCTTGAAAATCTGACCATGCCATACCGTTGAGGGTATCGAAAATCATTTGATGTTTTGGACGTGCTAGCGGCAATGCAGCATCACCGATGAGTGAAAACTTTATTTTATCCCCACTATTATTATTGTTTTTCGTTTCTCGGAGAACATCGCCTAATCTAGGGTTATCCAATTGCATCATTTCCTCATTCAAAAGGGCATTTAATGCATACGTACTATTGGTTGCAAAAACACTCCGCGTTGTCGAAAACAACCCAATGGCTCCACCGCTTGGATTCAGGAACAATTGCTCACCAGCACTGATGCGCAACGGGTCATCGAATCGCGTGAATTCACAAGTAATAGTAGTAACGACCGGCTGCTTCGAGGTATTATTCCATCCGTTAATGTCTTCCAATTGTAAAATACGTTCAGTAGTCCATCCAACCTCTCCACCATGGCCAACAAATGAAACTGCTAGAGCGCCCTGCTCTACCTCGTCGAATAAGGCTTCACGAGCTTCGGGATAACGCTGAGAACCAGGCTTAGTATCCTGTAGGTAGGCATCGGAGTAGATTTTAATTTGGTTCAACTCTGCTCTAGTAGTATCCAAAGTTTTTGCTAATCGGTCTTGATAAACAGCAAATTCCTTTTCCCAAGGTTCATCTGCATCATCCACCACAAAAATACCACGGGCACGCCAAGGTCCGAAACGGTCCGCACCTTGCATGTAATTTGCAATTTTCGCAACTGCCTCTTCTGCCTCACTTACCGTTCGTACTGGAATTCTACCAATACCGATATCTAGATCGTCCAAAAACCAATTCACACTCTCCCCGGAATCCAAATACCCGTAAAAGTCATCCGTGATGTAGGAAGTGATCAGTGAGAAACTAGCATTGGTGTGGTAGGTGGGCACCAAATTTGATTTTGCACCTGGCAGTATGCCCTTGTAGTCATAGGATGCATCGCCGAATAATGTGAGATATTTAAGTGAATTGTAATCAGCATATGCCTTTACAAGGAATTTTCTAATGGCACCAATATCGGGGTTTCCCGTATTCATTACATCATATATGTAGTCAAGCGAGACCACTTCAGAAGTAACGCCTGATGCGCGTTCCAGTTCCGCAAGATCGTTAGCGGCATCTAGCAAAGAATCGGTAGTAATAACGATACTTTCAATTCCATTTAAATCTGAATAAGTCGCGGTCTGAATATCGTTGAGGTTTACATTCTCATCTACAATAAAGGCAAGGGGCTCATCACAATCGCCTATCTTGTATGTACGAGGTTGGTCTTCATGCGAATACCACCTATGTCTAGTTTGATCTGGACCCAATGAAGTTACAACAGCTGGTTCAATCAGTGTCGAAATTTGCTTGTTTTCAATACCGAAAATCCTTAAACAACTACTCCCTTCGACTTCGAAATGGGAGTAATTACCTGCACCTCTAGGATGATTAACCATGAATTGGTTGGGATACACCTCTTCTTCCGACGTTTCCCAATCCACTATCATTTCATCCAGCCACATAGCTGCTGCATTGTCGCCTACTTTATCATAGGTAATGGTAAGCGTTGTACTTTGATCGGCAGTGAAATCCACTGTGAGTAGCTTTTCTTGGACATAATTACTCACCGAACCTGTTTGAACAGCTGGAAAGGCTACAGTTTCGCTTTGTGAACCATACTGCACAGTCAGTTTCGTGTTACTCGTGCTCGAGCGCGCGACCGCTTTAATTCGCACTTTTATGTTACTTCCTGGCAGCGGACGATTGGCACTGGAAGTACTCAATGTAGTTCGACCACTAAAATCATAAACTCGCGTTGTAGTGAAATCGAATAATTCACCCATCCATTTACGCCCAGTTCCAACTAAATTATACATGGCTGTATCGTAGACCCATGTCGCTTTTGCATTCAATGCTCGGCTACTGTCTTGCTTCGCAAGTGCTTCTAGAGGAATGCCCTGGTATGCCGTATTTCCTCCACTAACTAAAAAATATTTTCGATCGCTAAACGGGTTAGGCACGTAGGATGAGCTACCTAGAATAGGATCATAGCTAATGTTGTAATTCGGCGGTATGTAGAACCAGAATTCTGTATCATCATCGATAATAGAGTCGGAATCAAAGACGTGATAAGGGATAGAAAAATCGTTGTTCATAGGCTCACTCGCGCTATTTTGAGGCGAGAGGTTACCTTCAAGGCGACAACGAATTTCAAGCGATTGGTTACTAGACTCTTCGGTGAGAATGCCCAAATCTAAAATTTCGCTACCACTGAGCATGTACAATCCAAAAGACTCTTCTCCCCAAGTTTGCGGGGCGGAAATTCGGTGTTTCATCGTTTTAAAACGAACATAAGTACCCGCATCAAAAGACATCTGGCCCGCGACTAAAACAGGGTACAATATGATACCAAAAAGTGCTATGATTTTTTTCACTCCGACAAATCTAATGTGTAAAAGATAACAAATGGCCTAAAAAAAGCGTTTAAAGAGGAACGTCAAGCAAGTGCAAAACGTACTTTTTTTGCTTATACTTGTTCCTTGAAAACATAGGTTAATCCATGAACGCAGTAAAAACGCGCATACTAACATTGGCTACAGGCTTGATTTTTAGCACTTTGAGCTTTGCTCAAGATGCTCATTTCAGCCAGTATTATGCCAATCCTATCTATCTAAATCCAGCATTTGCAGGTCTAGAAAGATGTCCTACAGTACACAGTAACTACAGAAATCAGTATCCTGAACTCGGAGTCTACCAGTCTTACTCTGCCTCTTACGACCAATATGTCGATAAATTAAATGGTGGTGTTGCCATCATGGCACTGAAAGATGATGCCGGAAATGGTGCATTAAATCTTACTGAGGTAAGCGGGGTTTACAGCTATCACCTAGAAGTAAATCGCAACTTCACTCTGCTTAGTGGTTTTCAAGCCACCTTCCGTCAACGGACGTTGGATTGGAATCAATTTACCTTCCCCGATATGATTGATCCTTTTTATGGATTTGTCTTACCAACGAACGAAGTAGCTCCAGGCAACAACTACAACAATCACCTTGACCTTAGTTTTGGTATGCTCGGATTTACAGAACGCTGGTACATAGGAGTTGTAGGTCATCACCTCACCGAGCCAAACGAAGCTTTTTTAAGTCAAAGTCGTCTTCCTTTAAAATTGACCGCACACGCCGGTGCAAATATTCCATTGGGTAGAAAACGTTTACACAATAGTCTTCAGTCGTACATCGTTCCTAATGTGGTGTATCAACAACAAGGTGCTGCTTCACAACTCACTGCAGGTGTTAGTTTTGCCCGTGGACCGTTGGCGGGTGGTTTAGCCCTTCGTCAAGGAAGCTTCAATCCAGATGCTGTGATCTTCATTTTGGGGATTACGCCTCCTGATTTGCCATGGACTTTCGGTTACAGCTATGACTATACCATAAGTGACTTAACCAACACCCTGGGTGGCGCACACGAAGTAAGTATGGGGTATAAATTCCCTTGCCGTTCGCGCCGCAGCAAACTCAAAGCACTCAAGTGCCCTAAATTCTAAGAAGCCTAACAACTGTTTATCATATGAATAAGTTTATCCAGTTTTCAATTGCCACTATCTCAGCTGCGCTTCTCGCCAGTTGTGCGGGTCCTGAATCTAATTCTACGGGCTGGGCAATCAATAACAAAAACAACGGTGGATTTCAAGCGAATCTAAAGTATCAAGGACAAGAAACAGGACCAGGTCTTGTATTCGTTGAAGGTGGTACGTTTATGATGGGTCAAGTCGAAGAAGACTTTATCAAGGATTGGAACAATGTTCCACGTCGCGTAACTGTGAGTTCATTCTACATGGACGAAAATGAGGTTACCAATCTCGATTACCGCGAATACCTCTACTGGTTGCGTCGTGTTTACGATTACGACTACTACCCAGAAATTTACCGTTCTGCCCTTCCAGATACATTGGTATGGAGAGATAAATTAGCATACAACGATAATTTCGTAGAAAACTACCTTCGTCACCCTGCATACAATTACTACCCTGTGGTAGGTGTAAATTGGTTGCAAGCCCAGCGCTATTGTTCATGGAGAACAGATCGTGTCAACGAAGCGATCTTAATCCAGGAAGGTATTCTTAGAGAATTACCGGAACAAATGGATGCGGACCACTTCAATACTGAAGTATACCTCTACAAGCAGGAGTATGTGGCTCAGAACAAAAAAGGTCTGAAAGATCTTAACCCTAACTCTGCTTTCGGAAAAGAAGGTCGTCCAGCACGTATTGAAGACGGGATCGTTCTTCCAAAGTATCGTCTCCCGACCGAAGCAGAATGGGAGTATGCCGCATATGCAGATGGAGGTAAGCGTATCTACAACCGTGTAGCTGACAAAAACAAATACACTTGGAATGGTAGCGCAACGCGTAACCCAGAGAAACAAGACCGTGGTGATATCCTCGCCAACTATAAAAGGGGTCGTGGAGATAATATGGGTACATCAGGCTGGTTGAATGACCAAGCAGACGTCACCATGCAGGTTCGTTTCTACCCTCCAAACGACTTTGGTCTTTATGATATGGCTGGTAATGTTGCCGAATGGGTTTTAGACATCTACCGCCCTGTGAGCTCTTATGACGTAACTGATTTCCGTGCCTTCCGTGGTAATGAATTCAAAACGTACGATAAAAACTACCAAGACATTGGGTCTTTAGAGGTTTTACAAGATCCGCAAAAAGAAGTTCGTAACGGTGACACTGTTATCGTTCGTCTACCGGGACAACTTCCCGTGCGTTCAGTTACTGTAGAAGAAAATGTAAAACGTCGTAACTACCAAAAAGGAGATTACCGCGATTACGTCGATGGTGATAATGAAAGTTCAATGAACTATGAAAACCCTGTTGAAGAGGGTGAAGCGGCCATGTACGATTATGGCAATAAAACGCTCATTGGCAACACTACTCGCGTTTACAAAGGCGGTAGCTGGAAAGACCGTGCATACTGGTTAAGCCCAGGTACGCGTCGTTACCTTGAAGAAGACCAGAGTACGGATTACATCGGTTTCCGTTGTGCTATGGATCGCGTTGGTTTCCAAAACGAAAGTAGTGGCAGAACAAAACGCCCGGCAAAAGTAAAACGTCATAACTTCAAACGTTACAAAATGTAATTTGGATTACGTTAAGAATTTTAAAGCCCCACCTTCGAGTGGGGCTTTTTTGTACCCTAACTTTCCGTAACAGAACAACCTTATACTATGCGAGTATTTGAAGCTTTTCTTTCCTGTGGCAGCGTATGCACCGATACACGATCTATTGTGCCCGGAAGTGTATTCTTTGCACTTAAAGGTGCCTCGTTCAATGGAAACACTTTTGCACTACAAGCACTCGAGGCAGGCGCCACGTTCGCTGTTGTGGACGAAAACGTAGGTGACGATAAACGCCTGATTAAAGTAAGTGACGTGCTCACCGCACTGCAACAATGTGCGCTTGAATACCGACGTCATTTGAACATACCAACGATCGGACTAACAGGCAGTAATGGCAAGACCACCACAAAAGAATTGTTCCTTGCCGTACTTCGAACAAAGTATGCTGTCCATGCTACAAAAGGCAACTTCAACAACCATATTGGTGTGCCGCTAACGATACTCAACGCTCCAAAAGAAACAGAGATCCTCATCGTTGAGATGGGCGCCAATCATCAAAAAGAAATTGGAGAACTAGCGTCTATTACTGAGCCCACTTTAGGATATATTACCAATTACGGAAAGGCGCACCTAGATGGATTTGGCGGTGTAGAGGGAATAATAAAAGGTAAAAGCGAACTGTATGATTTCATCGCACAGACTGCAGAAGGCATCGCCTTAGTGAATGCGGACGATGCGATCCAACTAGAAAAAAGTACAGCTTGTCGTCGAACCACCTTTGGAAAAACCAAAGCGCAATTTACCTACGCCTTAGCCGAGAAAGATGAATTTGCAGGTATCCAGTTTTCAACAGCTGCGGCATCCTATACTATTCAAAGTAACCTAAGTGGTTCGTTCAATTGTACGAATCTGGCAGCAGCAGTAGCACTGGGACGACACTTTGATGTCCCCGCTCTTTCCATCGTGCAGGCTTTGAACGACTATGTGCCTACTATGAATAGAGTTGAATGGCGAAAAACGGCCTCGAATCGGGTTTTATTGGATGCCTACAATGCGAACCCTACGAGCATGTCACTCTCCATTGAAAATTTTGCTAAATGGCATAAGGACGGCTGGTTGGTACTGGGTGATATGTTTGAGCTAGGTAAAGAAAGCGCAATAGAACACCAAGCTATAGTGGAATTGGTACAACGGACAAACATGAAAGAGCGCTGCATCCTAGTAGGAAAACACTTTGGCAGTACCAGTTGGCAGGGTTTGCAATTCGCAACAACGAGAGAATTAGAAACGTATTGGATAGAAAACGGCGCCCCGAAGGACGCCGCTATTTTATTGAAAGGCTCACGAGGAATCGCGCTTGAGCAACTCCTTCCCTTACTTTAATTAAGAATTCTTAATCATATCGCGCGAGATCACGATGCGTTGTATCTCTGAAGTACCTTCATAAATCTGAGTGATTTTCGCATCGCGCATCAAACGCTCTACATGGTATTCTTTTACGAATCCATAACCACCGTGCACTTGAACGGCTTCTGTAGAAACCCACATTGCAGCTTCTGATGCAGCCAATTTTGCCATCGCACTCTCTTTATCATAGGCCATGCCCTGATCCTTCAACCAAGCGGCTTTATAAACCAACATTCTTGCCTGCTCAATCTTCATCTCCATATCCGCCAATTTAAAGGCAATGGCTTGATGTTCGTGAATAGGTTTTCCAAAAGTGGTACGTTCCTTCGAATAGCTCAATGCTAAATCAAGAGCACCTTGAGCAATACCTAGAGCTTGAGCTGCAATACCAATACGTCCACCACTTAAGGTTTTCATTGCAAATTTAAAGCCGAAGCCATCTTCACCAATTCTATTTTCTTTAGGCACCTTCACGTCGTTAAAGAGTAACGTGTGTGTATCTGATCCACGGATACCTAATTTATCTTCTTTTTTACCGACCACGAATCCTTCCATGCCCTTCTCTACAATCAAGACATTTATTCCACGGTGTCCTTTTTCACGATCCGTCTGCGCAATAACCAAAGCGATTTCACACGTACCGCCATTAGTGATCCAGTTCTTCGTTCCATTTAACAAATAATGATCACCCATGTCTACAGCCGTAGTCGCCTGCGAGGTTGCATCCGAACCTGCTTCCGGTTCGCTCAAACAGAAAGAACCAATAATTTCGCCTGAGGCAAGGCGTGTTAAGTATTTAGCCTTTTGCTCAGCTGACCCGAAGGTTTCAAGCCCCCAACAAACCAAACTATTATTCACACTCACTACAACAGACGCCGAGGCATCTATCTTCGACAATTCCTCCATGGCAAGAACATAGCTTAGAGTATCCATTCCGGAGCCACCATTCTCAGGTGATACCATCATGCCCATGAAGCCTAATTCGCCAAGTTTCTTAATTTGTTCTGCAGGGAATTCCTGCTTTTCATCTCTTTCAATGACTCCGGGTAACAGCTCGGTTTGCGCAAAATCGCGCGCTGCATCTCGAATCATCAAATGCTCCTCTGATAGGTTGAAGTTCATCGATTTTTCTCTTTATTATTGGGTACTGCAAATGTACAACGCACACTTCAATGTTTTAGGCTTAATGAGCGGAACCTCACTAGATGGGATGGATGCCGCTGTGGTCCGATTTTCAAAGGACCCCAAAACAGATTGGAAACTACTGTATTTCAAATGCTTACCCTACCCCAAGGAATTAAAGAAATGCATTGAAGCAACCTATGAAAACACGGATCTAAGTGACGAAGCATCGACTGCTTTTGCGGCATGGACCACGGAAGTCATTCGCACCATTCAAATGGATTTTGATGGCACCATCGATTTAGTCGCGAGCCACGGCCAAACTATTTTTCATAAGCCCGATCAGAAACTTACCTTCCAGGCCGGCTGCCTGCCAGAAATCGCTACCGCTACCGGGCTTCCACTAGTGACCAATTTCAGAGTTCAAGATGTATTATTGGGTGGTCAAGGTGCTCCGCTCGTTCCTTTTGGGGATCACAAACTCTTTGGGAACTATGATGCGGCACTCAACTTAGGCGGGTTTGCTAACTGCAGTATAGGAGCACCACGGCTCAGCCATGGTATTTCTGAGGCATTCGACATTTGCCCGCTCAACAGAGTTTTAAATGCTTTTGCAAATGAATTGGGTCACGAATACGACAAAGACGGACTATTCGCGCGTCAAGGTCGTATCAACCCATGGGTTTTGGACCAATTAAACAGCCTCTCCTTTTACGAACTGCCTGCACCCAAAAGCTTAGGTCAGGAATGGATCGATAAAGCTTTCATTGAGTTTGTTGATATTCTCGCACCTAAGGATGCTTTAGCCACCTGTGTGCGGCACATGGCAGATCAAATTGGTATACATTTAAAAGGGAAGCGCACCTTAGTCACGGGTGGCGGGGCTTTCAACACAACCCTCTTACAAGCAATTGAAGAAAGCGGTGTAGATATCGTATTGCCTAAAAAAATCATTATCGAAGCGAAAGAAGCGATTGTCTTTGCCTTGCTCGGCTACGAGCGCTTCATGGGCAATGCAAATGTAATTGGCGCCACCACCGGTAGCGGAATATGGCACAGTTCTGGCACTGTATTTCACCCCTAAAACGTACCTTTAGGTTCCCTTATT